>DASWIF010000054.1 GCA_036397795.1 Candidatus Saccharimonadales bacterium | reverse complement strand
GCCCGCACCCACGGCGACTCCAAATCCCACCGTGGAGCCGACCGCCACGCCAACCCTGACGCCGCAACTGGCAGACTTGGTTTTCACCAGTGTTTGGCTGGATCCGGAAGATCCCACCACCGACGACAACGTGCGCGTCTACTTCACCATCACCAATCAAGGTGACGTGAAAGGCGAATCGTGGTCGGAAGTCGGTTTGTTCCTGGATTACAGCGGAGTGCCGCCGTTGGGAGCTAACCCAGACGATGAAGAATCGGTCATTAAACTCGACCCGGGCGAGTCGCGCACCGATGACTTTCGGCTCGACGAACTCGACGCCGGTACTCACACGATCTATCTTTGGATAGATAACGATGAGGAAGTTACCGAAAGCGACGAGGTCAACAATCTGTACGGGCCGATCACTTTTGAGGTTGTGCCGGAGTAAACAACCTCACGTAAAACCAAGAAAGTTGGTAGAGAGCGAACCTCTCCATCAATAAAGAACTAGGGTCTTTTTAGGCTCTAGTCTTTTTTTTGGTTGCACTGTTTGCTTACGGTTAGGTCAAAGAGAGGGCTCTGTTTCCATTAAACCCATCCCAAGAGGCGGTTGAGGAGATTGAGAGTCGCCAGAAGTAGAAAGAGACTGGTGACGGTCGTGGTGGTCAGGAGGAAGTGTGACAGGAAGCGGTAGCGGTGGTGAATGAAGGAGGTAATGATTAAGTTAATGGCGAGTATCCCGACTACCAGTCCCGGTAGGAGCCAGACCAGCGACTGGTCGGCGAGTTGTAGCTCCCCCCAGGGTCGAAGATACCAGAGCGGTACCTGCGGCGGCAGTTGATCGCGGCTCGCAAAGATCAGCCAGAAGGCTAACTGACTAAGGAAAAGACTCAAGACAGTGTGGCTCAAGATCGTTCGGTCTTTCAGCACGACTTCATTATATACTGCACCAGTCTTGCAAATTGGGCCTGCATCGGTTACAATTCCCGCGTACTATGGCACAGAAGACTAAAGAAGTGATTAAGGCAACCGGCACGGTAGTGGAAACTTTGCCGAACGCGTTGTTTAGGGTAAAACTGGAAGGTTTAGGCGCGGACGAGGAAAAAGTTATTTTGGCAACCCTGGGCGGCAAGGTGAGGAAACGTCGCTATGTTAGAATTCTGCTGGGTGACCGGGTAGATGTGGAAATGTCGCCGTATGATCTCGAACGAGGCCGGATCGTTTACAGATACAAGTAATGAAAGTTAAGCCGTCGGTCAAAAAACGATGTAAAAACTGTAAAATTATCAAACGTAACGGCGTGGTGCGGGTGATATGTACTAACCCGAGACACAAACAGCGACAAGGTTAAATGCCAAGAATACACGGAGTCGACATACCAGTTAATAAAAAAACTTTATACGCCCTGACCTACATTAAGGGTATTGGTCGGAGTTCAGCCGCGGCGATTATCGCCGAGTTGAGTCTTGACCAAAACAAAAAGGCCAAGGATCTGACCGAAGATGAGATTGGACGAATTACGGTTTTGATGGACAAAGAGTATTTGATTGAGGGTGAACTCAAGCGGCGGGTGAGTGATAACATTAAACGGCTGAAAGACATTGGTGTTTACCGGGGAGTCCGACACGCACGAGGGTTGCCGGTGCGCGGCCAGTCTAGCCGGCGT
>DASWIF010000053.1 GCA_036397795.1 Candidatus Saccharimonadales bacterium | reverse complement strand
GAGGATCCTCGATGGCTTCGCCATCGGGAGATTTTGGATTTGATTTGGAACAATTTGGATTTTGTAATTTGAAATTTTTAAATTGCACTGTCTCTCCCTGTCCCCTCAACCGGCGTCTCTGCCCCAACCGGGTCCACCGGCACGTCGGCGTTAACTATCTCCTGCCCCTTCTTCACCTGAAACTCTTCTCCGTAATAAGGGTTCTGATACTCTTTTGGTTTTTCTTTTCTGGCGGCCGGATAATTATAACCTTCTTTCTCAACCTTCAGCTGATATTTTCCTTCCGGCGGCAGGAAATTAAACCGGCCCTCATAATCGCTTAATCTGCTCTTTAAAACTCGTTGTCTATCTGTGTCAATCACGCTGATTTTAGCCAGCGGCACCGCCTCTAAGGAAACTGAATTATAAACTTTTCCCCACGGCTTTAATATTTTTTCAGCCAAAGCCACCTGGGCGACGGCCAAAAGAATATAAATCGCCAGCATCAAACCGTTAATCAAATTGGTGGAAACCAGATAAACCAGACCGCTGGCGATTAAACCAAGAACCAGAATTGGCAGAGCCAGCTTGCCAAAGAAATTATGAATGCTTCTGATAATCAGCTTAAGCGAACTGACCTTAATTCTGGGATCGGCCGGATCAAGCGGCACGTTAAGAATGATTCTCTGGATATTTTCTTCGGTTATCTCCAAAGGCGTCCGGCCGCGGTAAATATTTTGATAGCCAAAATCCTGGTCGCTTTTAACAATTGTTGACGGGAAAACATAATTTGGCTTGCGGGCTTCAATATAATAGCGGCCCGGTTTTGGTATAAAACTGAACCGGCCCAAAGTATCAGTCACCTGGGTTTGGACCAGCTTATTGGTGTCGGCGTCAATCAGTCTCAAAACCACCAGACTTAACGGATCTTTGCTGATGGAATTGTAAGCGATCCCCCACGGCCGTTTTCTTCTCTTAATGCCCAGGGCGGTAAACAAGAATGGAAATAAGTTATAAACATAAATTGGGATATTGGGCAGATTAAATAAAATCGGCGGACTGGCGATAATCACGACCGGCGCGGTTACCGCCAAAGTCGTTCTGGTTTCCGGCTCAATTGCTTTGACAACCGCCGTTACTTGCTCAACCGCCCGGGAAAAAAATCCGGTGACGTCAGTCAGCAACTCCGTCAAAGTCTGCTTCTCTTTTTCAGCCTCTACCAAAGCCCCTTCCGGAGTAACAGCCAACCGGGCGATTGTTACCCGGCCTGAAATTAAACCGTCTCTTATGGCCTGGGCTTCAATCGTGTGAACCGCGATATCAGCCGCTAATTGGCTCTGGGCTAATTCAAGCCTCCAAATTCCCTGATCATCACTGGTGGTCGCGTATTCTACTCCGTCAACAAAGACTTTAACCTGACTATTGGGGCTGGTCGTTCCTGAAATGATAACTTTATCATCAGTCACCCGGGCCTGGCCGCTGACTGTCAGCTCTTCTTCACCAGGCTCCGGCCTGGCTTCAGTCGGCGGAGTAACTTCCTCTTCGGCTGGCGGCGCCGCCGGAGTTGGTTCAGCCGGCGTTGGCGCCGCTTCTTCCGGAGCCGGCTCTGCCGGCGGAACTTCTTCTGCCGGCTCTTCAACAGCCGCTCTGATTAAATTGCTGGTCTGACTGGATACTATTGGATCCGGCGATTCATTATAAGTCAGCCGGGCCTGATTGGTAATATTGGTATCGGTTGCCGGCTGATCGCTGACCCGGACTTTGTATTCAGCGTAGCCGCCGCCGGTAGAAGCGATCGTTCCGGCGTTAATTGTTACCAAACCGTTAGCGTTATTGGGCTGAACAACACCGTTTAAAGTAATTGAATTTACAGTAAAAGTCGTTAAATTAGGCACGGCGGCCGTTATTATGGCGCCGGTCGCCGGCGTGTCGCCGACATTTTCATAATCTACCCGGTAAGTCAGGCTGTCTCCCAGCTGGACTTCCCGGCCGTCGCCAACCAGCTGGGCTTTAATCGTATCAGTTAAAATCACGCCCAAGCCCAGAACAAATACAATTACTAAACCGTAGAAAATCCCGCCGGTTACTTCCTTGAGAGGTTTGAACTGGCTGTAATTAGCCAGATAAACGCCGGTCCTGGCCCGGGGAGCGTGCTTGTCAAAAGCCGTCTGCGGCTGATCAAAAATAATTTCCGCCAAAACTGACCAGCTGGATTTTTTCTTTTGGCCGCCATTATCAGGTTTGACAAAATTCAACACCAGCAAACTGCTGACGCTGAAAACCAAGCCAACAATCACCAGATAAAAACCAATAATTGAAACTAACCGGGAAGAATTAGCTTTAATGAAAGCCGGATTAAATAAAGGTTTAATAATGGCTAAAAGATTGGCGGTGACTGAAACCGGCTGATCAGCATTAACGCCGACTGATAAGGAGATATTAATAATCGGCATGCCGGCTTCAAAAGTCGCTACCGGATCAGAGGCCGGACCAAAGGCGGTTTCAATGTTATCGCCATTGCGGGCTTTGGCCTGAAAACTGTATTCAGTCCCGGCTTCCAGGCCGGTTACTTCAAAACCAGCTGTCCCGTTCCAGCCACCCTGCCCTGAACCGGAGGCTTGAGCGGAGCCGAAAGCCGACTGGTTCAGGGGCCCTGAATAAGCCTGCCAAACGGTAGCTTCGCCCAGACTGCCGTCAAGCTGAACCCATCTATTGGTCGTCAGTTCCCTGACTGACATTTCGGTCGCGACTGGATTGCCTTGAGGATCAATTATCACCCTTAGTTTATCAACATTAACCGGAGTGACGCTTTGAATATGAGGCGCTTGAGCTAAAGTGTGAGTTGGCACAGCTGGAGCTGATAAAGCTGAACTGCCGCCAACATTATAAGCCAAAACCCGCCGGCCAAAATACATTGTATTAACTTCCAGACCGGTTTCTTCAATATAGTCCAGATTGGGCGATTCAACCCGCTTTAAAACATTACTGTCAGCGTCCCACAGTTCAAAACCAATTTCATTGCCGGCGGTGTCCTCAAAATGCCAGCGGATAGCGGTTGGCGAGACGGCTTCGGGATCGCCAATGGTTGGAGTGGTTGGCAGTTGTCTTTCTTGAGGAATACCGCCTGAAGTGGCCATTTCAAAAAAGTTGGTGCTGGTTGGGTCTTCTGACCAGGAACCAACGACATCATCGTCATCCCAGAACCGAATCCGCCAGAAATATCTGGCGCCGTCCAAAGACAGCGGCGTCCCGCCAAAATTAATATCAGCGCTCCGATTACCTTCAGTACAATCAGCCATGACCGCGCCGGCCGCCCCTGAATCCCAAACGACTGACGAAAAATCATCATTATTATCAACCTGGATTCGGTATTTGTTCAAAATATCGCCAACATCCGGATCATTACAGATGGCGCTAAAAGCCGGGGTGCCGTCAGTGATGCCGGTTGGATTGGCTTC
>DASWIF010000052.1 GCA_036397795.1 Candidatus Saccharimonadales bacterium | reverse complement strand
TTGCCAAAGTTGGTAGGGGAGCAAAAATTTAAGATGAAAGCGGGCCTAAAGTACTAATACAAATAGAACCGATGTTCTAAGTTTGTGATATAATGGGGCTGTTTTGGGAAGGTGGGCCTCAAACGTGGGCGACGGTCAGGCCCTAAGTAATCGTCCATAATTAACTTACTCTATCTATGGGTTTATTTATTGACATAAAACGAGAAAAAGATCAAACCATCAAAAAACTGAGAGTATGAGCTAAAACACAAGTGGCAATCCGAGTGACATGACCGGCTAAAGAGCGACCGCGAGGCCGTTGGACATTAAAAACAGTGGTCAAGGTGCTAAAAACGGTCTCAACCCGATGGCGAACCCGCCCTAAAATACGCCGAATATCATCTGTCCACTGAGCTTGCTGGTTGTCCTTACGTAAAGGGAGCAATTGGATCTGTCGTTTGGCCCACAAGCGTTGTTCCAGTTCGGCATCATTGTAAGCTTTATCGCCAATGAGGCTTAAATTACGGCAATCCAGGACCAACTCATCCAGGACTTTAGCATCCGTGCTTGAGGCCGGAGCCAACAGCCATTCATCTATCAGTTGTTCTACAGTGACGGTGGCGTGCAACCGTAAGCCAAAAAACTTGCCTTTCTTGCTGGTAACCACCCCAAAATATTCGCTCCCGACCATACTCTTGCAGCGAGAGCCACGGGTGTAGGTCATGGTCGTGAGCGGGGCACTGTCAACGATCCGGACCCGATCAGCCGGGTCGATGATTTGATCGCGCAGGTCCCGCCGGATCGCTTCAATGAACCACACCAACTCTCGCCGCCGCTGGTTAAAGCGGTCTAAATCGATCAAATTGGGGAATAAATCGGTCAGATATTGGCGCACAAAGGCATAGCCGACTTCTTCGTGTCCTTGAAAAAAGGTCTCGATGATTAAGGCGATGGTGATGACTTCACTATCTGACAACTCCGGTTCTGGGCCTCGGCTCCGAACAGCTTTCTTTAATCGTTGACATATTTTTTGATAGCTATCATTGACATGGACATACCAAGCCGTGATTGTTTCTTCCCAAGGTATTTCTGTGATATAGTTGGTTAGGCCGTTCATAGTCACTTTCCTTTTGTGAGATTAAGGTTTTAGTTTCTATGATACGGCCTCTTTTGTCCTGTGTAAAACCCATAGATAGAGTAGCATATTATGAAGATACAACCCAGCTATTGCAAGTTTGCAATGTTTATTGGCGAAAGGAGCCAAATCATGCCGAAACAAACGCAACGTCCCACTGCTCTCATTACCGGAGCCTCACGGGGTCTGGGGTTGGCCCTGGCCCGAGCCCTGGCCCAACGGGGCTGGCAGCTAATTATTGACGCTCGCGGCGCGGCCGCTTTGAAAGAAGCTCAGGCTGAACTGGCCTCCTTGACCCAAGTGACCACCCTTGTGGGCGATGTGACCGATGAAGCCCACCGCCGGGCTTTGGCCGTGGCTGCCCGGGCCGCCGGTGGGCTGGATGCCGTGGTCAACAATGCCGGCATTTTGGGCCCCAGCCCGCAACCCAGTTTGCTTGACTATCCGCTTGAGCTGCTGGAGGACGTCTATCGGGCCAACACTCTGGCTCCCTTGGCTATCATTCAGGCAGTACATTCGGAGTTAAAGCCGGGAGCCCGGATCGTCAACATCACCAGCGACGCCGGGGTGCAAGCCTACCCTGGCTGGGGCGGCTACGGCTCCAGCAAGGCCGCTCTGGAGCAGCTATCCGCCATTTTGGCCGTTGAGAATCCCACCTGGCGCGTCTATTGGGTGGATCCCGGCGATATGCGGACCGAGATGCATCAGGCTGCATTTCCGGGTGAGGATATCAGCGATCGGCCTCTGCCCGAAGCCAGTGTGCCTGGTTTGCTTGAACTGTTGACAGGCGATCACCCGAGTGGACGCTACATAACCCAAACCCTCTTGCCCGGCGAACCGCCAACACTCGTTTCTGAGCTGGACGGGGCGCTCACTGCCGACCACTAAAAATCTACGAATCGAAGGAAGA
>DASWIF010000051.1 GCA_036397795.1 Candidatus Saccharimonadales bacterium | reverse complement strand
CATGTCCTCGAGCTCTTTAAACGGATCCCATCTGACTAGATTAACCATAGGTTAATACCCTCCTAATTAAATCCCTAACATTGTAAAAAATTGGCACTCACGTGTCAAGAGTGCCAGAAAGTATTAAAGCTGCTCGTCTTCAATGCTGATAGTGTCATCGTCAACTTGAACGGTTTGAATTTCGAGTAAATTGAGTTCTGATTCCCAGGTATTCCAACGTATGTTTGCTTTCGGCAGCACAATATTTAAATGAGCCAATGCCTCAATAACTTCCTCGCGAAGAAGAACCGCGTCGTCTTCGTTAAGTCTTAGGTTTGGGGTGCGTCTGCCACCCGACACGGCCACGTGCAATTTCTCGTTGTTATTAGCCGCTAGCTTATTAAGGAATTCTTGAAAGACGGGGTTTTCCTCGACTTTGGCAAAATTGCCGAGAAATTTGAGCTTAGATCTGCGATCTAAGGCCACAATAATAACGCTGTGATCAACGCTCTCAGCAACGAGGCTTAGGCCCGGGCCGGCGATTTCAAACTCGCCCAGTTGTACCTCTTTAAACTCGTATATTTTAGGTTCACCGGGTAATCGTTCCATCTACTTATATTATAAAATATTATATTTTAGTAATCAATCCCCTTATTGGCAAGAAACTTATCGTCAAAGTGGTGCTTTAGCTTGGACATATCGGTGGCGATATCGACCAGCTTCAGCAAATCGGCCGGGAAATCCCGACCAGTGAGGCAAAGATTTGTCTGGCTATGCTTGGCTTTTATGAGATCGCTCAGCTGTCTTTTAGTTATCAGACCATCGTGCGCGGTGTTGTTTATTTCATCGCAGATTACCAGCTGGAATTTTCCGGACGACGCAAACCCGACAGCTTGGGTGTAGGTCTTGCGGGCGGCCTGCTTATGCCCGGCCTCGCTGACGCCCTTGGCGCTTAAGCCGCCGGCCTTGTAAAAACCCTGGCCGCCTTTTATAAACTCGAGATTTCCAGCGTAAAGTCGGCTGACGTCGCGTAGAAACTGATGCTCACCTACCTCCCAGTGTTTGATAAATTGGACAAAGGCTACCCGCCAACCAGAGCCCAAAGCCCGGGCCAAAAGGCCCAGACCGGCACTGGTTTTGCCCTTACCCTGGCCGGTAAAGACCACCGTCACCGATGGCTTGCTCTTGAAATCCTCAAACATACCTCAGCTCAGAATACGTTCAATTATTCTGAGGGTAAAGCCGATAAACAACAGTATTACGCCAAAAATAACCATCCGCCTCTCCCGCAACATGGTGTTATAAACGGCGTTATCGACGGAATGCTCTTCCCGCATGCGATCGTGGACGGCGATTACGGCGTAGGCAATAATGACTTCGCCCACTAAAATCAGCAAATCCGCGGCGTGACCGATAAACATAAGGCTTATTATAAAGTACTCGGACGACTATTCACCCGTTAGCCTAAATTCAAAGTCGGCGATTGTATCGTAAACGCCTAAATCAACCAGCCAAGCTTCAAAGGTTGCGACCAAACCGCTGAGAATCGCCAGCCCCAGCAAGACAAATACCGCCCCTAGGCTGCGTTTAAACCAGCCATGCGGGTCGCTCAGCCAGGCCAGCCGCGCGGCGGCCGCTTGGCCGGCCTTGGCCGTCGCCAATAAAACTAGCCCCAGACCGAGCGCGTAAAACAACATATAAAGTGCGCCCTCGGCAAAGGAAACCGGTAAAACCGTTGCCAGGATCAGGGCATAGGTGGGGCTGCAACTGGTAAAGACCGGGCCCAGCGCGGCGCCCAATAAAATTAAACGCCAGATGCCGCGGCTTTGGTTAGCCCGGCCGAGCCAGCGGTTAGATGCCAAATTAAATTTAAGTACCAGGCGCTCCCACCAACCTGGCCAGAGCATACTCAGGCCGAACAAGCTGATCAATCCGCCGGAAAAATACTGCCAAAATCTATCGGGGATACCAACCAAAGCGCCGCCTGCCTGGATCAGCAAAGTGAAGGCGAAGATCGATATTACCAGCGAACCGGTTATGACATACGGCGCGCTTTTTTTAGACTCGCTAGCGCCCCCGCCGACAATAACCGGCAACAACGGCAAGGTGCATGGCGCCAGGACGGTCAGGACTCCAGCGACGAATGAAACCAGGGCAAGCGGCATTTAGACGGCCCGGTCAAAAATATCGGCGCCGTCTGTGCCGTAAGTCCCCCGCCAGGGGGGCTGCACGGCGTTACCGTCCGAATCCACTTGAACGAAGGTGTACCAACCCGGCACGTTGTAGCGGGAAATCAAATCCGAGTGGGAATCGTAGTCAACTTTTAAGACTGTCAGGCCAGCTGGTACGCCGCTAGTTTGCAAGTTCGACTCGATCTGGGCACAAATCGGACAGATCCGGGCTTTGTGAAAAAACAAGACAATTTTATCGGCTTGAGCAGCTTGGAGCGTTTGGGGGCTGTAATTTGTGTAACTACCATGGCTAGCTGGCTTATCACCGGTTTTAAGTGTTTGCTCAACCGTTTGCTCGGTCATGGTGACCGGCGAATCACGCCCGGTTAACAAATAAATGCCGGTCGCCGCGATGCCTGCCACCGCCGCGAGCACGATGAATTTTACCAATTTCATTTAAACTAGGCCTTTATCGCGCAGAGCCAAATCGATCCTGGGTCGGTCAAAGCCAATGATAATGGTCCCGCCAATATCGATAACCGGCACACCCAATTGATTGGATTTGGCCAACAGTTCATTGTAGGCTTGGGCATCCTGAGTGACGTCCTTGGCTGTGAAATCGAGTTTTTTAGCCTTGAAATACTCCTTGGCCATATGACAAAAGGCGCAAGTCGGTGTGGTATACATAGTAATCGAGTTGTTCATCATTCCTCCCCCATCAGGTTAAATACTGCGCGGGCGTGGCCTCTGGCTTCGCCGACTTGATAACATATTTTTTGACCGTTTCTGAGCGGCTTGACTAGCCCGACTTTTTCCAAAATCTTCATGTGCTGTGACACGCCAGCGGTACTGATACCGACCCGGGCGGCTACTTCGCTGACACAGAGCGTTGAATCTTTTAAGAGCAAGCTAACGATTTTATAACGAGTGCCATCTCCCAGGGCATTAAAAATTGCGCTTAAGCTGGCTTTCTGGACGGCGGTTGTCATACCAATAGTTTAAGTGTTCACTTAAACTATTTCAAGCATTATTTAGTTTTTTTAGAATTTCCCTCGCCGACTAAGGCAAACAGGGCCAGGCCAAAACCTAAAGTCAGGGCCGCACCGCTGGCCAAGGGTGAAATCCGATAAAGACCGAAAGTCGCTACGAGTAAAACGCCGAGCAGCGAAACCAGCCGCCACTTGCCGAACCTCGTCCAGATAATGGTTAACAACACCACCAGCGCCGATAACAAAATATAATCGTTGGTCAAGGTATGTTCTAATTGGCTGGTTTCGGCGGTATGTAATGATTCTTCGTGCGCAAAAAACATATGTTCTTTATAATACAGGTGAAAGTGATAACTTTTATGCTTAACCGAAAATTCATCGTTTTAGGCATGGCGTTTGTGCTGGGAGTGGCTTGGCTGGTGGCACTGCGCTTTATATTCATTGTTCCCGAGGCCGTTCACTACCACGCAAGCTTCGCCGTAGTAATTGACGGCGAGAGAGAGCCGTTTGACGGCTTTGGCTTCTATGAGGAAGTTCAGGCCTGCACGGCCGAAGAAGCTCAAAACCCCCGCGGTCGGATTCATCTGCACCAGCCGAATAGCGATGTCGTCCATGTGCACGACGAGGCGGCCACCTGGGGCAATCTGTTTGAAAATCTCGGCTTGATCCTGAGTGACGAGCTTATTAAAACGCCTAAGGGCTTGTTTATCGATGGCCAGCGCGGACAACTAAGCTTTATGCTTAACGGACAAATCATTAACTCTGCTGCTAACCGGGTGGTCGGTGATACCGATCGGTTGTTGATCAGCTTTGGCACGATTAACACGCTCGAGTCCGAATTTGCCCAAACATCCTCTAATGCAGCCGAATTTAATGCCAACGTCGATCCGGCTGGTTGCGGCGGTTCCGCCAGCCCATCCCTGCTAGACCGGTTAAAACACGCCCTGTTTGAATAAAAGCACAAGCGATTTGCTATATTGACAACCCTGTGTCTTTAGGAGTAGTTTATTAGCATATACGCAGCTGTGGGGTTGCTATGTTTTATAAATCAAGGGTGGTTTATAGGAGGAATTGGCAGTGCTTAACAAGTTAAAGAAACGTTTTTATAAACTAAGCCGGACAATCCGAGAGCTATCGCAAATCGGAGTGACCGGTGTTTTTGTTTTAAGTCAACTAATAACACCCTTCTTGGCCGTTCAACCCCTAGGAGCTACCCGCCAAGACCCTAATCCTAACGACGTAGCTTATTGGTGCGGATCATATGATGGCGGCGTCAAGTTTGACGACGATAATTTTGATCAAAATAACGATAACGAACTCGATACCGGCACACTCGTGCTCGACCCGATCACCATTGAGATTGTGGATAATGGTAAGACCGAGGTCGGCTCCGCCAGCGGCGACGGTGTCACAATTACAAAGATTATTGTCAAAGGCGGCAGCAGCGGCGGTAACGAAGGCAATGGCAATCAGTCCTACGACCCGGTATTTGATTTCCCATTGGCGGCTCCGGATAACTCGGGCGGTCAGCAATCAGACGTCAGCCACGTAATTGTCTGTTACGACAATGTCAGGACAGGCGATATCAAAGTCAAAAAGTATGAAGACAAAGACGGCGACGGACGGCTTGACGGCGGTGAAAATGATGATGTCGGCGGATGGAAAATCCGGCTTTACGACAGCAATTGGAATTTCCTCGAGGAACTTACTACCAGTGACTCTAACTGGGTAGAATTTGAAGACTTGCCGTATGGGACATATTTTGTCTGCGAGAAAAACCAATCTGGTTGGGCACAGACCGACCCGGAATCTGACGAAGGTGTCGCCAATGATTCTCCTAACAAGGCCGAAGAAGCTGCGCGTTGCTGGCAGGTCACCGTTGATGACGATGACGAATCCGTGAGGTTTGGTAATCAGGAGTTGCCGACTGGTGATATCAAAGTCAAAAAATTCAATGACAAAAATGGTAGCGGACTTAAAGCTAACGACGAGCCGTATTTGGAAGACTGGACAATTAGGTTGTACAACGCCAACTGGCAGCTTGTTGATAACGGTCAGACCGATGATAGTAGTTGGCTAGAGTTTGAGGACTTAATATTAGGTCAGTACTTTGTTTGCGAGGTACAAAAAACGAGCTGGGCGCAGACCGCACCAGGAAGTAACACTGGCGTATCAAATCAGTCTGGCGAAACCGATGAGGCCGAGTGGTGCTTTGACATAACCTTGACTAAAGACGAGGATGAACAACTCAAGTTTGGTAACCAAGAGCGGCCTGAGGGTGAGCTGAAGGTTAAGAAAGTCGTTATTAATGACGACGGGGGCACTATGACTGCCGGCGACTTCAGATTCAAGCTCAATGATGGTACGCCGACTTACTTTAACGAAGACGCGGCCAACGAACTCATGGGACAAAACGTGCTTACACTACCGGCTGGTGGTAGTTACGATATCACCGAGCCGACTGTTAACGGCTATGCGACCACCTACACGAGCTGCTATCAGGTCACCATTGTCAGTGGTCAAACGCAGACCTGTATTATCACCAATAATGACATCGCGCCAATCTTAACGCTTAAGAAGATTGTCGAGGACAAGTTTGGTGATGATGCCGAACCAAAAGATTGGTTGTTGACAGCGCAGCCGGACACCGGCGACGCGACCTCAGGCAACGGTGAGGATGGTTTCATTGACGTTCCGCTTAAGGCCGGAACAACCTATACGCTCAGCGAGGCCGGGCCCGACGGCTATGAAGCCGGCGAGTGGGTCTGTACAAGTTCGGCTGGCACTTTCTCTCAGCCTAACGGTAGCGACAGTGTTCGAATGCGCTTAGGAGCCGACGTAACGTGTGAGATTACCAATACGTCAATCGGCCCAATGTTGCGGCTCAAGAAGATTGTCTACAATAATAATGGCGGTAAGGCCTTAGCTTCTGATTTTCGGCTGACAGCGGCCGACGGTGTCTATACCGTGATCGACGAATACGGCGAGCAAGCCCAGTATGGTAATTTTGCCTCTACCCAGTGGTACGACGTTCAAACAGACAAATGGTACAAGCTGAGCGAGTACGGCCCTGACGGTTACCGAGCCAGTGGCTGGGAGTGCGACGGCGGTTACGTAAGGTACCATGAGGGCAATTATTACGTCAAACTTGGTTTGGCGGACAGAGTCACCTGTAAGATTGTGAATCATGACATCGCTCCGAGAGTGATTGTTAAGAAGATTACCCTCGACGGCGGGCACAACCCATTCGTAAGCCAAGAGAAGTTTGACTTTGAGGTCAAGAACATCTTCCACCCGTGGGACGAGCACGACTTCAAGCTAGACACTAACCCATTTACCTGGTGGATAGACAACGAAAAAGAGATCGAGCTGAACAAGGCCGGTTTGATAAAAATCAGCGAGGACGAGGAGCGCGGCTGGACGACCTATGTCAAGTGCTTCAAACTCGGTGACAACCCGGAACTGTTGTTAAACAATTCGCTGTTTTCTAACCCGTTTGGTTTCGGCTTTGACCACCGTCCCGACAACAAGACGATCGAATGGGTCGGCATCGGTGAGACACTGAAGTGTATCTTCCTCAACGTGGAGAAAGCTGAAGTCGAGGTCATCAAATACCATGATCTCAACCAAAACGGTGAGTTTGACAAGTATGAAGAGCCCAAACTGCCGGATTGGAAGTTCTTCTTGGATAAGTGTAACGAGGACTTCAACATCATCAACCTTGGCAGTTATGGTAGTTGTGAAGACGACCATAACCTGCCGTTCAACCAAAACTTTGGTTCACAATCAAATTTCTGGAACCACGGCTGTTGGGGCGGGCACGACTATTGCGAGACTACCGATTACGCGGGCGAAGCCGAGTTTGACGACATTAAGCCCTTCACTACCTACAAATTGAGCGAGAAGCTAAAAAAAGGCTGGATCCAAGGAAGCATCAAGTGTGATTATCGGGGACATAACGGTTACCCCAACGGCGAGGGTGTTGCGACTGACTACAACGAATACCTCATCCGCCCTCTGCCCGGCGCTAAGATCAAGTGCTACGTCGGCAACTACCAGGATGCCGAACTGACAATTGCCAAATCCAACGACGCCGTTGACGCCCTGCTACCCGGCCAGACCGCCAACTTCACCATTGTTGTCACCAATCCAGCCGAAAACAGCGGTAACCTCTATGATGTCATCGCTTACGACCTGCTGCCTCAAGGACTGACCTACGTCAGCGGCAGCGCCCAGGTTAATGACGTGGCCGCCGTTCCGGAGCCCGATTACACGACCGATGATCCGGCCGAGTGGCACCTGGGTGATATGTCCCCAGGTGATGTTAAGACTTTGACCTACACCGCTATTGTTGACGAAGACACCCAGCCTGGTACCTACACCAACGTCGCGTGGACGGATGGCTGTGAACAACTTTCGCTTAACTACTTCAACGGCGAGACGTTTGTCAGCCAGGAATATGAACC
>DASWIF010000050.1 GCA_036397795.1 Candidatus Saccharimonadales bacterium | reverse complement strand
GCCCGCTGGCGGTTTTAATAATCAACTCGCTCAGGAGACTCACGCTGTCACGGATATTAAGCGTCGCTATTGCGGCGGCCAGCTGACGGCGCCTTAACTGGTCATCAAGCAAGCTGGTAATCGTTCCGGCGAGCAGTCTATCATCAGCTTCGGCCATCCGCTCATCAATAACAACCGCTTGTTTGTTGGCCGCCAATAAGTTGGCATTGTGCAGCTGGTGGCCGCCGCTGAGCATTGAATTCGGGACTAGTATGGTCGGTTTTTTTAACGCCGACATCTCAGCGATGGCAGTAGCGCCGGCCCGACTGATAACCAAATCGGCCAGCCGGATATAATCGGCGATATCCAAACCCGCAAACTCCACCAGATGCAGCCGTGATTTTGAGCGCCGATCGTAATGGACACTCAGGCGTTGGGCGGTTTTTAACTTCTTCAAACCGGTAATCACTATCAAGTGGGCCCGATCTAATACCGACTCGGCTGATCTGAGCACCAGCCGGTTTAGGCGAGATGCCCCGAGGCTGCCGCCGAGCACCAATACGACCGGCTCGCTGGGTTTGATATTGTAGCCCAACCGCAGTCGATTTTCTGCGGCGCTGGATTTGGCTCGATAAAATTCCTCCCGGAGCGGGATGCCGGTGACAACTTGCCGCTCGGCCAAGTTCGGGGGCAATTTTAGCTCAAAGCCGCTGGCGATAACCTTGGCTCGTTTAGCAATTAAGCGATTAGCCAACCCCAAAGTGGTATCGGATTCGTGAATCAGATAAGGCAGTTTAAGTAGTCGGCAAACCCAAGCTACGGGTACGCCGATGGCACCGCCGTTGATAAACACCACCTGCGGCCGCCTAGATAAGGCCAGCCCAGTGGCCTGAAAAAAGCCGACGGCAAAGAAAATGATATCGCCTAAGTTATAGAGCAGCGTTGAAATATCGGTTATCCGCGCCAACCAACCGCGGCCATGATAACGCCGGAACTTTCCGCTGCGGATAGTGGTATGTTGGCCAGCGTAACCCGCCATCAACTGACTGATAGCGGAGTTCTTGTCGGTAATGACAAGTGTGGTCGTATCCGGATCTTGGGCTTTAAGTGCGGGCTCTAGAGCCAGCAATGGCGAAACGTGCCCGGCTGTTCCGCCGCCGACTAGCCATATCCTCACGGCCTCTCCCCTCTTTAGCAAATGCCAAACTTGAGTATCTGGAGATATTAAACGCCAGACCTAAACCGGCTGTTACAAACACCAAACTAGTACCGCCTAAGGACAGAAATGGCAAAGTAATGCCGGTTAAAGGAATAACCCCCAGCATGGCACCGACATTGATCAAGACGTGGGTTGCCAGCCAGCCAAAAATACCGGCTACCAGTAGCTTCATGTAATCATTGGGCGAACGCTCGATTAAACGCAGTAGCCTGACGCATAACGCCCCGTATAAAAACAGCACCATCAGACTGCCGATAAATCCAAACTGCTCGGCGACTATCGCGAAGATCGAATCATTAATCGCCTCCGGTAAGTAGCCAAAAACTTGGACGCTTTTTCCTAAGCCCCGCCCAAATAGGCCCCCGCTGCCAATGGCGATTAACGCTTGGTTGATATGGTAACTGGTACCCTCGACATC
>DASWIF010000049.1 GCA_036397795.1 Candidatus Saccharimonadales bacterium | reverse complement strand
CCAGACGGCCGGTCGGTCGGCGCTGGTTTAGCGGTAATCGATACTACCAAGGTAAGCCGTCGCCCTTGAGCTCGGCCAGCCGAGAGCAGCGGCGGGGCGAGGATAAACGTCAAGCCAAACTAAGACGGAGCGTCACGCAAGCCGTCGGGCTGGTGATTATTGCCGGTCTGGTTTATCTTTTCGGGTTTGTTCGGACAATTAGCCTGCCGAGTAGTCTGCCGGCGTCGGTAGCCGGCGAGCTTAAGGCCAGCGCCAATAATTATCTCAACCGGCACTGGTACTCCAGACTGAAGCCGCTCATCAGCCATAGTCGGTTGAGGGCGGAATTGCTCGACCAGTTTCCCGGTTTGAGCGGCCTTGGTTTGGAACTGCCTTGGTATAGTTCTAATTTGAATATTTCCGACAGTGAACGCCAACCGTTAGCCCGATGGCAAACCACAAATGATGCTAACTCATATCTGGTAGACGAACAGGGGACAATCTACGCCAATCCGGCCGGGGGCTTTGATTACTTGGTACTGATTAAAGACTCGACACAACTGGAGATCAAATCGGGCCAGTCCCAAATCAATCTTCAAGCGGTTAATTTTATTAATAATCTGGATAGCCAACTGGCCGGAATTGTCCCAATTAGCGGCCAAGCGCGCTCATATGAACTTATCGATGCGCCCCGAGAGGTCAGGCTGCGGCTGAGCGGCCAGCCGTTTTTTATTAAACTTCTCTATAGCCGAGGCGTGTTGGATCAAGTCGACGAACTGAAAGAAATCCTCAGCTACTTGAAGAACCGACGAATCACTCCAGGCCAATATATTGACCTGAGGATACCCGACACGGCCTATTACCGTTAGGGCGCGGGGCACAGTCCCAAACAATATCATCTAGGTTTTATTGCTGCATTTAGAGGTAGCATCGGCCGCAAGAATTCAGCCGTGCGGTCGCAAAAAAAAGTAATCTCCCACCCTGTTAAGAATGTTCTGTTTTTGTACATTTTATAACTCAGGCCCCAAGGCGGGGACGATTACATATACAAATACATTAAATGTCAGATATGTCAAAGAGGGTAAGGCAGGGCACATGGCTCCAAATAAAATCTGCCCAGGCGTTGTGGATAAGTATACAGGCTCTGATAGATTGTTGATGGGCCTTCAACTCAATGTGAGACGACCGGGCCAAGAACCATGTACTTAAAAATTAATCTTGGCGTCGCAGCTAAACACTAAAGACGCAGTTAACGACCAAAAGGCGCTCTCATCCCCCAAAGTAGACAGGGTGATTAATAACAAAGACGATAAACATTAACGACGTAAAATATACATTGTGCGACACGATTGGTTTGTCTGAGTTCCATCCTCTTGGTCGTCTTTTAGTGTGCCTTTAAAGCTTTATATTTAGTTTCAACTCGCGCCCTGTCCGCGGCCCCCCTCGTGTTATCTCAATTTAATGATAGTGTCTTCGGCCAAATGACCATCGTCCTGGACTGGCTTATCGAGCTGACTCGGTTGAGTTTTTGGCGAATATTTAGTGTTCGAATTATGTTTCTTTTTATAACTAACTGAGCCCGCGGTTCTGGGAGTGGAAGGCCGTTTTGAATCGCTGCTTGTGGGCAGCGGCCGAGGGCTGAAGGTATCGCCGGTGGCTTTTATAATAGCCGCTTCCACCTCGGCTTTAGGCCGGCCATAGCGTTCCCGCGAGAGTCCGATTATGTCCTCGATATATTCGCTTTCAAACGTTGGTAGTTTGAGCGTAGTAGCGGAAAAGGCCGGAGTTTTTTCGCCGTCGATTGATAGAGCCGCGACGATGTGCTGGTTATGCAGCTGGATAAGGTCCTGGGCTTCAAACTGGGGTTCGACGTAGCGTTGCAGGGCGTGGGCGTCATCGGCACCGACTCGGAAGCTGATAATCGAACCGACATTGCCGAAAATAGCGTCCTTTACCTCGGGTGACATTTGTGAGACGTATTGGTTAGCGACTGTCAGATTCAGGCCGTATTTACGGGCCTCGCTTAAAATAACGGCAAACGAATCGGTGGCGAAGTTCTGAAACTCATCGACGTATAAATAAAACGGGCGGCGGTCCTCTATCCTAGGTATATCGGCCCGGCTCATGGCCGCCAGTTGGATTTTGGTCACGATCATGGCGCCCAAGATGGCGGCGTTGTCCTCACCAATCAGCCCCCGGGACAGATTGACAAGCAAGATTTGACCTTTGTCCATCACCTCTCGCAAATTAAATGTGCTCTTGGGCTGGCCGATGATGTTTCGAATCAGCGGATTGGCTGTAAAGGCGCCAACTTTATTTAGTACCGGGGCGACAGCCTCGGACGCAAACTTGTCATTCCAGCTGCCGAATTCATTAATCCAGAAGTTGCGAACGACTGGATCCTGGATGTTTCGGATTACTTCATCGCGGAAATTTCGCTCGGTTAGCATCCGGGTAATGTCCAGCATGGTGGAGTTCGGGTAGTCCAACAGCGCCAAAATGGTGTAGCGCAAGATATACTCCAACCGCGGGCCCCATGATTCGAACATCCGTTTTAGCACCCCGACCAGCTCGGAACTGATATGGTTTTTGAGGTTGGGGTCGATCACCTCCAGCGGGTTGAATCCGATGGGAAATTCCCGATCGGCCGGGTTAAAGTAGACGACATCCTTGATCCGGTCTTTAGGGATAAATCGCAGAACGTCCACGGCGTAGTCGCCGTGAGGATCGATTACGCCGAAACCGTAACTGTGATAAATATCGGACAACGACAACAATTGGAGCATAAAAGATTTGCCGGTGCCGGTTTGGCCCACTACGTAGACGTGCCGTCCCCTATCCGAGCGCTTGAGGCCAAACTGGATATTGTTGCCGCGGAAGTTTGTCACCGCGAAGGGGCTTAGTTGGTCTTCCGGTACGGTGCCGACTGACGGCAGAGTCGAGGGCGGTTCGGCGGTTTTGGAAGTAGCCCAGACAATGTTCGGGGTTTCTACGTTGGTATGCGGCAGGTGGTACAGGCTGGCTAACTCCTCGATATTTAGGATTTTACCCTCGTCCAAGAAGAACCTAGCTCGGTATTCGGCTAACGCGTTGTCGCCGGCGCCGCCGGGTTTTTGGCTGAAGCCGTTTAAGTTAGTGGTGTTAAATTGCTTGAAAGTGCCGATCATAGCCTGCAGCCTTAGCCGGGCGGTGGTTTTATCGTCGCCCAGATACATCAGCCGGATCTTGACCTGGTAACCGAGTTTTTTGGTTTTTTCCTCGATTGCCGTGATGCGAGACTTGTCTCTCTCCCCTACCTCCTTGGCCGCCTCACCCTCCTTGCCTGGTTCGGGCGGTTTCCAGAGGGCTTCAAACAGCTGCCCCATGAAGCTGAAGAAGGAGTCGACTCCCCCACCAGTGAACCAACCCCGGCCATTTTTAATCTGGTCGATAAACTTGCTGCCACGTTTGTGCCAGGAGTCGTCTAGTGGTCGGGCTAGGATTTGAATCCACATTTCTTCATTCGGCGCTTCCAGCTTGGCCAACGTAGCTGTGATGGCAGCCAGCGGGTCCACCTCAAAATTCTGAAAGGTTTTTATGGGCAGAACCTCATTATCCGTCAACGTCAACTCGACGCTTTGGGCTATCGGCTGATCGATCTGTCGAGCGGCGTAATCCTCGTCCAGCTGCTTGATTTGAACAGTCGGGTACTGGGCGTAAACCTGACCCTCGACAAAATTTTGCAGGTGCTTGGGCGTCCAGACGTAAAACCGGATTCGTTGATCGATAGCGGCGATTTCGAAACTAACGTGCTCTTGCAGTATCCCCTCGCGCATCAGTTCGGCTTTGGGCCGGAGAATCCCGTGTAGGGCGGCAAACATTTGTTCCGCTGCCAATTCCTTTTTGTCATTGGCTCGGGGGATCTCCAGCAACAGTAATACGTGTTCAGCGCTGGCGGCGTTGTAGGCCTTCCGGCGGTTTTGCCATGTCAGATAACCTAAGGTGGCTGCAATTGGCAGCCAAACCCACCACTGTGTCACCAGGTTAACCAGGGGCCCGATAATACTAACAATCATAATCACTTTCTATTTTCTCTAAGCTTACAGAGATTTGCAAATACCAGTAACTGATATTATACCATGTCAAAGCAAATAAATCAAGATGAGCTCGGATCTAAGGGGTTTGTTTTTAAGCAGTTTCGTCGAACGCGTAAGTTGCCTTGGCTACTCGCTTGAACTGTGGTTTGCCCTGTAAGTTGAGCAAGATGGTGGTTTCTTTCACCCGACGGCTTTTGAGCACGCGCTTAACGATTTCATCGCGGTGTAACGGCTTGCCGCTTTTTTTGAGCACCTCGGCAATGACATCGGCTACTGTGCCGCGCTTATAGCCCCACTCTTTTAGGGCGTAAATTCCTCGGCCGATCAGCACAAAGCGTGGATCTTTGATAAGTTCGTTATGAATGGCCTGAGTAGTAACGTCCTTGCGCTTGAAGGTCGAGGCTTTGATCTGTTTGGCGATGTCGGAAAAGTGCATCGGCTTTTGATTGTCTTTTAAAATGACGTAAATCTTATCGCGGATATTCTTGGGATTGACCAGCGGCCAGCGGATTAGTCCCCATAGACCGCGTAAGGTCGCCAACTCCTTGCTGATGCTGGCCAGAGCGGCGATATGCCGGGGGTGTTCTAAACTAAGACGGGCGTGGAGTTCTTCGGCCGTGATTGGTTCGCCGACAGTTTTGATGGCGTCAATGACCTGCTTGATGGCTTGCTTGATCTTTCTCTCGTCATATTTGTCACGGATAGCGACGGCTTGTCGGTATCGGTCGTTTTCATCGATTAGTTCCAGGCCGGGTGAGATTGAAGCCAGTAAGGCCACGTGGGCATGGGTCCGTTCGTCGTCCTGTTCGGTTAAGGCCTGGGCCAAATTGATAACGGTAGCCACCAAGCCGAGCTCGTGTAATTCTTTGATAATGGCCTTCTCGGCCGACTTAAGCTGAAGTAATTGATCTTCGGCGGCCTGGGCCTTCAGCCGGGCAAGGATGGCCTTTTCCAGCTGTCGAACCCGCTCGCGGGTAATACCTAACAGCTCCCCGATTTGCTCGAGAGTCTCACGGCGGTCATATAAGCCAAAACGACGTCCAATGATCTCCTTTTCCCGGTCTCTATCGATTGAGTCGAGAATACTTTTGACCACGGCGCGTACGTCAAGCGCGTTTGCTGTTTGGGACATAAATAATTTATACCTCGCTATTACTATAGAATATGTTTTAAATTATGTCAAACACTCTACCTTATATTCAATTATAGCACTAATTAGACAGCATGTGAAATACCTGTTTTCTGACTTGACCAGGACTGACATATAAGCTTAAGCACGTTTTTTTAACAGAGACTGAACCTGATCAAGGGTGAGTTTTTTTGGGTCGATGTCCTTGGGTATTTTGGCGTTGGTCTTGCCGTTTGTGACGTACGGGCCGAAACGGCCGCTCTTAACTATTAAGCCGTCGCCAAAGTCTTTGATCAAAGACTTTTTTGTGGCCGATTGGCGTTCGGCGATTAACTTTTGGGCGCGGCTTAGCCCAATCGTAAAAACATCCTCGTCTTTTGGGATACTGGCAAAGGTCGAACCCAACTGGACGTAGGGCCCGTAACGGCCAATATTGGCTTTTATCGGCTGGCCGTCCTGCTCACCGAGGTCGCGCGGCAGTTCGAACATCTTTAAGGCTAGCTCTAGAGTTACGTTTTCCAAAGTGGCACCGGGCGGCAAAGGTGCAAAATCCGGTTTAGTTTCATCCTCGGCTTCGCCGCGTTGCAGCATCGGCCCGTAGCGGCCGAAACGAGCTAGGATAGGCCGTTTGGTCTGGGGGTCAACGCCGATTTTTCTGGCCTGAGTAGCTTCTTTACGAGTGACTTTGGCCGCTGCCATGACGGTTTTATGAAAGTCCGTGTAAAAATCTTTGATCATGGCGTTCCAGGCACGCTGGCCCACCTCGATGGCATCGAACTCGTCCTCCACCTCGGCCGTGAAATCGTAGTCGACGACGTCCTTGAAGTGCTTGAGCAGAAAATCAGTTACGACTGTCGCCGTGTCGGTTGGTAAAAGTTTTTTGCTGTCACCGCCCAGCGTTTTGACCTCGGTCTGTTGGCTGATTTTGCCGGCTTTTAGCCGTAGTATAGTCAGCTCAACCTCCTTGGTTGGCGCGGGTTCGCGGCTGACATAGCCGCGGTCCTGGATAGTCGAAATAGTTGGTGCGTAGGTACTCGGCCGGCCGATTCCCATTTCCTCCAGCGTGCGGACTAGGTTGGCCTCAGTATAACGGGGCGGGACACGGCCCGGAGTTTCTTCAGCCTTGGCGGCTATCAGCGTCAACTTATCACCCACAGCTAGTTTAGGCAGAACCTCGTCTTTGAGCGCTGACTGGGGGTAGGCTTTCAGCCAGCCGTCAAAGGTTATGACTTCGCCCTCGGCTGTTAACTCGGCCTTGCCGTTGGACAAAATAATCTTTGTCTTGAGCAGCTTAGCCGTCGCCATTTGGCTGGCCAAAAATCGCCCGCGAATCAGCTTATACAACTTGGCTTGAGCGGGGTCCTCCCCCGCTTCGGCCCGCTCAACCCTAGTTGGACGAATGGCCTCGTGGGCTTCTTGGGCGCCCCGGGTTTTTGTGGTGTAGCGGCGGAATTGATGGTAATTTTGGCCGAATTCCGCTCCAATATAGTCCTTGGCCATCGCGGTCGATTGGCCCGATAACGAGACTGAGTCGGTTCTCATATAGGTTATGTGCCCAGCCTCGTATAATCGTTGTGCCAGGTTCATGGTCCGCTTAACGGAATAGCCGAGCTTGCGGCTGGCTTCTTGCTGCAGACTGGAAGTCGTGAATGGTGGCGCCGGATTGCGCGTTCCCTCGGTTTGATCGACGGCTAAAACGTCAAATGGTCCAGTTTTAAGCTGTTCCAAGACGGCTTTGGCCTTGGCTTTGTCGGCCGGCTGCTGAGCGTAAACGGCCGCTAGCTCATCCGGTTCTCGTTTTAAAACGGCGGATATTTTAAATGTCGTTGT
>DASWIF010000048.1 GCA_036397795.1 Candidatus Saccharimonadales bacterium | reverse complement strand
CGGGTAGCCTTGGCATTGTGGGGGCTGGCAGATGACCGCCCGCCGGTGGAGCTGGATTCGGCCAGTTTGGAATTTACGGCCACCGGTAGTGGCGAGCAGTCCAACGAACTGACCGTGACTGCCAGAAAATTCATGTTCTTGCCGTTTGTTAGCGTATTTAGCGTAAATACTCACTTGGGACTCGGCAATATTGTCGACGGCGTTACCATTAGTACCGACGGCAACAGCTGGGTATTAGGCTCCATGGCCCCGTTGCAGTTAGCAACCAGCCGGCGGCTAGTATTCGGCTCAGCGGCTATAAAGAACCAGGACGTGGCGCTGTCGATTGCCGGTAGCGATGAACCGGCCACCCAGACGGTTTCGTCAACAAGCTACTTGCCCCTAATAATTGAACTGGGCTTAGCGGCCATAGTTTGGTTGTTAATTAGGTTTAAAAAACACCGCTCAGGCGGCCGCCGGCTAAAACGTAGCCACGAAGCCCTGACGTTGCACGACGAGGCCGTCGGGGGCGATATTGAATCGGAAAACCTCGTGCGCCTACCCGACTCGTTGCCCGCGCCGACTGGGACAACGCAACCTGAGACAAAATCTCACCGGCCGCCAAAACTGATACAATAATCTCTGTCAACAAGGTCAACACTTGCCGCCAGAGGAGTATTAATTGGCAAAATTTTATGTCACTACCGCGATTCCTTACGTTAACGCCCCACCCCACGTCGGCAACGCCATTGACTTTACGTGTGCCGACGTATTAGCCCGGTACCATCGACAGCGGGGCGATGACGTGGTCTTTAGCACCGGGACCGATGAGCATGGCGGCAAAAACGCCGAAGCCGCGGCTAAGGTTAACCTGACCCCGAAAAAATATGTCGATAACTTGAGCGAAAACTTCAAAAACTTTGCCCAAGCCCTGGACATCAGCTATGATCGGTTTATTAGGACGACCGATCAACAACACGTGGCCGGAGCCAAAGCTATTTGGAAAAAACTAAAACCACATATTTACAGGGGTAAGTATGCGGGAATGTATGACCAAAAGGAAGAAGAATTTATTACCAACGAGCGGGCTCGTGAGATAAAACAGCACGAGCCGGAACGCTATGCGCGGTTGCAAAAGACGACCGAAGAAAATTATTTCTTTAAACTTAGCGGATTCAACGACCAAATAGCCAAAGCCATTAATGACGGCCGGTTTAATATCGTTCCAGCCACCCGCAAGCACGAAATACTAAGCCTACTAAAGGATGGCCTGGAGGATATCAGCATCTCCCGGCCAAAATCAAAAGTTGGTTGGGGCATACCGGTGCCGGACGACCCCGATCAAACCATTTACGTTTGGTTTGAAGCCTTGATGAATTATATAACCGTATTGGCCTACCCCAAGGCCGACGACCTGAAGAAATATTGGCCAGCTGACGTACAGGTTATCGGCAAGGATATTTTGCGGTTTCACGCCGCGATCTGGCCGGCCATGTTACTGGCGCTAAAGCTGGATTTGCCCAAAAATCTCTACGTTCACGGCTTTGTTACCGTGGCTAACCAAAAAATGAGTAAAAGCATCGGCAATACCGTGTCGCCGCTTGAAGTGATCAGTAAGTTCGGTTCGGACGCCATGCGCTACTACTTCCTGCGCCACATCCCGAGCTACGACGATGGAGATTTTAGCTGGGACAAAATGGAGCAGGCCTACAATGGTGAGCTCGGCAATGAACTCGGCAACCTGGTACAGCGGATAGCCAGCATGCTAAATCGCTACCAAGACGGCGTAATCGGCGAAATCCCCCCGGGTGAACACGACACCGGGCCGTACTACGACAGCCTGTCCGCCTTCCGGTTTGATAAGGCGCTGGATTATGTTTTTACCATGATAAGGGGACAAAATCAGTACATAGACGAAGAAAAGCCGTGGGAGATTGCCAAACAGGACAAAGAGCATTTAAAAGAAGTGTTGGCGTACAGCACTGGCAGTTTGCTGCAAATTGGTTCGTTGATCGAGCCTTTTTTGCCGCGGACCGGACAGGCCATCGCCGATATCTTCAGCGGCGGAGTGGTTAAGAATTACGACGGGCCGCTATTTCCGCGGATTGAACTTTCACCCAGCCAACCGGAAGCTTAAAAATTGATTGAAGCCTCCGGTTAGCGGCCGCTAGTTGATTGCTCTCCCAAGGAGTGCGGCCGGAGAGACTCCTTAGGATTGGCAGTTGGTGCCGATTCGACGCTCGTAAACCACGGTTGGCTGGTGGCCATTGAGCGAACCAGACATCAACCAACCGCAGGGACCGGTCTGGTTGCCCTGGAAACAACTCCAGTGCAAATGCTGGAGCAGATCATCGGGCCTAATCGGCGCCCGAAAAATCTTGGTTGGATCGAGCTGGTTACTGGCAACGGCTACTACCTCGCCGTTTGGCGTGGCCTTAAGACCGATGCGACAACCGGACAGACTAGAGACAAAAACCAACTGCCGTTCGTTGACCGGTCTGATCTGGAGCCAGCCTTGTTCGGTCAGCGCAGCCGAAGCCTGCTTAACGCGTTGTTCTACCCGATCTGGTCCCGAGCCGATGTTGGAGTACTCGACCACAACCTGGAAGCTAGCCACCACCGTGAGCAAGAACAAGCTGACCAGGATCAAGAGACTAAAGCGATCGAGCCAAGGGTTCCAGTCCGCCCACGTCGCCCAAAGCAAGATTATTACCATGGCCGCGCCGGTTAGCCCGACCAATGTCAGAATGTTCATCCCCCACCTCTGGAAATCGGAATAACTTATTAAAGCACTGCTAATTAATCGTTACAAGCGGTTTGCTAAATGAGCTTGGCTAAATCATAATTTTGACCCGATGGGACTGATCGACACACACTGTCACATCCATATGGCAAATTATCAGCTGGCACCAGACGCGGTTATCCAATCAGCCGGGGCGGCCGGTGTTGAGCAGATGATTTGTGTCGGTACCGACGCGGCCGATAGCCAGCGAGCAGTGGCGTTTGTAGCCGATAAGCCTAGTTGTCGGGCGAGCGTTGGCCTGCACCCGCATGACGCCAAATCGGGGCCGAAATCGCTGAAATTAATTGCCGTTTTGGCCGCCCGGCCAAAAGTGGTAGCAATCGGCGAGTGCGGTTTGGATTATTACTACCAGCACTCGCCGAAAAATGAACAGGAAACGGCATTAAGAAACCAAATTGAACTGGCGCTTAAACACAAATTGCCACTGATTTTTCATATTCGATCGGCCTTTGCCGATTTTTGGCCGATCTTTGATTCGTATTCCGGAGTTAGAGGGGTAGTCCATAGTTTTAGCGCCGGCTTAACGGAGCTGGAACAAATATTAAGCCGCGGCTTGATGGTCGGCCTAAACGGCATCATGACGTTCTCAAGCGATCAGGATCAGCTAACGGCCGCCCGGGCCGTACCGCTTGATAGACTGGTGCTAGAAACCGACGCTCCCTTCTTGACTCCTGTCCCACATCGTGGTAAAGTTAACGAACCGAGGTATGTGGCTCTAGTGGCAGAGTTTTTGGCGAATTTACGCCAAGAAGCAGTGGAAGACGTCCAAAAATCGACCACAAAAAACGCTGCCGAGCTATTTAAACTCGAGGTAGAACAGCCATGAGCGACGACAATATATTCCAGTTTCCAACCAGCCAAAACGGCAACGAACAACCGGCGGCAAATCCGGCTAATATTGATTTAGTCGATGAGATGGAACCACGGAGCGTAGCCTACAGTAATGGTAGTTTTATCGAAGGTTTGCACCAGCAAACCATGGCCGAGCGCATAGGTTTGACCGCGGCCGAAAAAATCATTGACCAAAGTCAGAAAGCGGAGGAGTTTCCAGAAATTAGTTCGCTGGAAAGGCACCGCCAACGAGCGGAAGCCAGCGATATGCTAGAGTCGCTTACACGGACAAGAGACGATGAAGCTAATCGTCGGATGGCGGCCTAGACCATGTTTAAGAATATGTTTAGAGCTAAACCAAAGGATGTCGCGTCACTCAAAGCGGTTAAGATTCGTGAGTTGTTACGCCAAGAAGCCGCTATTGGCGGCCAACTGTTCGGGCCGGTTCCAGCTGGCGGCAAGCGTCAATTTTTCTGTCTTGATGAGCATTCTTGCGTTTGGTATGAAGAATGGACAGATCATACCGGTCAGCGCCGAACTCTAACTACGCGTTATGAAATTCGGCCGACGGGCATATTAAAGACCCAAGGCAATAACACCTACCATTATGTTGATCCGCAAGAAGAAACCAATCTTTTGGGCGCGATCAAACTGTATTATCAACGCGTTATGCGGGAAATCTACAACCGCGCCGTTTAGTAAAATTAGTGCTGTGAAACCGATTTATTTAGATTATGCGGCCGCCACGCCGCTGGATAAGACAGTAGCCGCTGCCATGTCTAAGGCGGCAGCCGATTTTTATAACCCATCGGCCATTTACTTATCAGCCCAAGCCAGCAGGCGGCAAATCGAAGCCAGCCGCAAATCGGTCGCAAAAATCCTGGGGGCTAAACCGAGCGAGATTTACTTCACTTCCGGTGCCACCGAAAGCAATAACCTAGCGATTGGCGGGGTTTTGCGGGCTCACCCCAGCACCACCGTCGCGGTCAGTGCTATCGAGCACGCCGCAGCGCTGAAAGTCGCCACTAGGCAGCCGGGCAGCCGGCTGATTAAGGTGGACCTAAATGGATTAGTCCAGCCGGCTGAACTTCGAGCGTCGATTACCGTAAAAACCGTGCTGGTTTCCATTGGCTACGCTAATAATGAGCTCGGTACCATCCAGTCGTTTCGGCGCCTAAAGCCAGTAATTGATCAAATCAAACAACGGCGGGCCAAGGCTGGCAACACTTGTCCGCTGTATTTGCATAGCGACGCCTCGCAAGCGGCAAATTATTTAGATTTGAGCGTTAATAGGCTGGGGGTGGATTTGTTGACGCTCAGCGCTGGCAAAATTTATGGGCCAAAACAAGCTGGCTGTCTTTATGCCAAGCACGGCGTCAAGCTGCAGCCGCTGTTTTACGGCGGGGGCCAAGAGGGCGGCTTAAGGAGCGGGACGGAAAGCTTGACGCTGATTATCGGATTTAGCACGGCTCTAACGATAGCCAGCGCTATGAGGGAGCAAGAAGCCGCTCGGCTGTCGGGGCTAAAACGGGAGTTTATTGACCAGCTGGGACGATTGGCGCCGACAACCAGAGTACTACCTATCAAGCGGCAGCTGCCAAATATTGTCACGCTGATTACTCCATATGAAGATGGGGAAAGATTGGTAATGGAGCTCGACGAAGCCGGGTTAATGACGGCGACAGGCGCGGCTTGTAGCGCGAGCAACCATGTTCCGTCCCATGTGCTCGAGGCGATCGGGTTAAGCCGCCGTGAGGCTAATGGCAGCCTTCGACTTAGCTTTGGCCGGCCGACTAGGCTTAGCCAGCTCAAACGGGCGGCCAGTATTATCGCCGCCACTCTAGGCTAACGGTCAGTTTACAGCGGTAAACATAAACGCTATACTGGCCTTAAAAAGTGAGCCAGTAAACAAACATGAGCAGACGGTTTGGCAGCAGATTAATTTTAGCGACGCTACTGATCGTAGGGTTGTTTGTACCGGTATTTGGCCAAGAGTTTACTCAGGGCTTCAGGGCAGATGAAAAGCTCCTACGCGGAGCGATCGTCGACCGGGTGGAGAATGATGACTCCAAGGTGGTCGGAGCGGTTTTATCGAACCTCGAGCGACTTTATGGCGTGGTCGTTCGCTCAAATGAAACGGCCGTCAGCCTGACGGTCGATCCGGCCGGGGTGTTGGTGGCCACTTCTGGACGCTACGAAATGCTGATCAGCAACATTAACGGTGAGGTCAAAGAAGGCGATTACCTGACGTCCTCGGCCCTAAAGGGCGTGGCGATGCGGGCCGATGAACGCCAGGATAAAACTCTCGGGCGGGCGCTACAAAGTTTTGATACGTCTGATCCTAACCAAGTTCTAGCTACCAGAACGGTGACCGCGAACGACGGACAGGCGCGAACTGTCGCGGTTGGTCGGGTTTTGGCCGATTTGGACATTAGAAGTAACCCGTTAGCCGGCGTGTTAGCCCCGGAAGTTTTAATCAAACTGGGCGAGAGCATTGCCGGCGGCCCGGTGTCGGTAACTCGGATTTGGGGGGCGCTCGGCGTGTTGGTGTTGTCGTTTATAACCGGCAGTGTAATATTTTATGCCGGTGTCAGAACCAGTATCATCGCCATTGGCCGTAATCCGCTGAGCAAGGGCTCGGTTCTCAGGGGTTTTTTGCAGGTTACGGCCATAAGCTTAATCATTTTCATAGTTGGTGGTTTTGCGGTATATTTAATCTTGAAATTATAGGGTGGGCTTAAGTTTGAGTGAGCTCTGGTTTATTTTCATAATCGTTTCGGTTCTAGCCGCCGCCGGGTCTTTTGTCTGGCTGGTGTTGACGATAAAAGGTCCAGGGCATAAAAAAGGCGGCAGTGATGATTTCGTCAAGGCCGCTAACCAGGAAGTCGAGCGGATCTTTTCGGACGATTTTCGGGAAGAACTAAGAAACCGCGGCCGGCTGCACTTTGAAAAAATTATTTCCGATAACGCCATGTTTTTAAAGCAAGACCTGCAGCTGACGGCCTCTGACCTCAATAAATACATGCAGGACCAGATCAAGAAAGTCTTAAAAGAAGAGTTTGCCAAATACGAGGAATCAATTGAGAGCGCCAAGCAGATCGCAGTCGAAGCCATAAATAAAACTCAAACCGCGCTCGACGAACAGCGCCGGGCGATGCAAGCCCAGATCAGCGAAGAGGCCAGGAAGGAAAAGGAACGGTTACTTAAGGCCTTTTCCGACAACATGAGCCAGGTGGTCAATCATTATTTACTTGAAGCTATCGGTAACGAGGTCGACTTAAGTGACCAGTTAGACTTCATCTACCGCCACCTGGAGGACAACAAACCGGCCATTATCGAGGATATTCGCAGTGGCTCAGCTTAAGTTGCCGAGCTCAATTGCGACCAAATCGGATCTGGTGGCGGTTTTACGTAACGTCGAGGTTGTACTCGATAATTACGTCGAGAACCGGATTCGCCAGCAGGAGGGCGTCGACTTCAGTTCGCGGCCGGACGTCACCAGCAACCTGGCCAAACTTATCGCCGAGAACAAGTTAGCCGTCAGCGTGGAGGTACTCAAATCGTTAGCTGAGTGGTTAGAACACCTTAACCAGCACGCGCCGGTGGTGCGGTTCACGTTTGCTAGCGATCCCGACGAGGAGTTTATAGCCCGTCTGGTCGATTGGCTGAGGACACAAACCGGCCAATTTGTCATTATCCGTTTTGGCATCCAGCCGACGATTGCCGCCGGTTGCCTGATGTATACCCCGGGCAAGCGTTACGACTTCAGCTTGCGTTCTCGGTTATTAAGCAGCGGCGCGGTATTTGCCAAGTCATTAGCTAAAATTCTGCCGGCGCCCGTTCCGGCGGCCCAAACGGCGGGTGGGGATCAGTGAGTGAGAAGCATTTTCACTATCTGGTGGAAAAAGGTGCGCCGGTCGGCGAAGTCATAGCGGTCGACCGTTATCTGGTGAGAACCTCGGGCTTGAGCGGGGTTTACCCCAACGCGCTAGTCATGTTTGGCGACGGCAGCAAAGGCATTATTCGGGAAATTACTGATGGTTACGTGTCGATTATGCACCTCGGTGCCCAGGAGCTCAGCGTCGGCGTGCCGGTAGTACTGCAGCACCAGGAGTTGGTAGCCAAGGTTGGCACCGAATACATCGGCCGGGTGATTTCCGTAACCGGCGAACCGCTTGACGGCAAGGGTCCGATAGCGCCGGACGACGTCTGGCCGGTTTACAATCCGGCGCCGCCGCTAATCGGCCGGCGCGAGCTGGAAACCCAGCTGGAAACCGGTGTAGCGGTAATTGATTTGTTGTTTCCGGTGGTTTATGGCCAGCGTTTAGCCGTTATCGGCGACGCTAAATCGGGTAAGTCGACCATGGTTACGCAGATGGCTATCAACCAAAAAAATAACGATGTGATTGTGGTCTACGCTTTAATCGCCAAGCGCCGGACGGACGTCGACGCGCTGTTGACCAAGCTCGAAGAAAACGACGCCATGAAAAACACTATCGTCGTGGTCAGCACCATGTTCGACTCGTTAATTACCAGCTACATCGCGCCGTACGTGGCTTGCGCTATGGCCGAGTACCTCTGGCAAAAGAAAGACCAGGACGTCATGGTGGTGTACGACGATTTGACCAACCACGCCCATGTTTATCGGGAGGTATCCCTGCTGGCTGGAGTCAGCCCCGGCCGGGAGAGTTTTCCGGGCGATATGTTCTACGCTCACTCGAGTTTGCTGGAGCGGGCCGGACGGCTCGATTCCAGCGGCAAAACCTTCACGGTGTTTCCGGTAGTCCACGTACCCGGCGGCGACATTACGACGTATTTGCCGACCAACATAATGTCTATTACCGACGGCCAATACATCATGGATATGGATTTGTTCCGAGACGGTGTCCGGCCACCGGTTAGCACTGGCTTGTCGGTCTCACGCGTCGGCGGCGTGGGTCATAACGACCGGCAAAAAAGCATCAGTCAGCGGATTTTTAAACAGCTGGCCGCCTACAGCCAAGCGGCGGAATTTTCTCACTTTGGTTCGGAATTGGCGCTGGAGGCCAAGCGCGATTTAGAAATCGGCAAACGTTTGAGGGAGGCTTTTACGCAGGCTCCCGGACAAGGCCATAACCTGCTTGCTCAACAGTTGGTGTACGAGAATATCCTGTCGCTTAAAGACGGAAGTGTGATCGATATTAACAAGATGAAGAGCCTGGCCAATGAACACTCCGCTAAGGTTAAAGTGGACTCCGACGAAAGTTTTGAATTGGTCCGGCAAGAACTGTTAAAACAAAGCTTAATCGAGCTTAAGAAATAACCATGCAACGACCACAGGAAATCGAAAAAGATTTAGACCAGGTCAAAACCATCGAGGAGTTGACCGGAATCTTCCGAGGAATTGCCTCGCTTAGGATTGCCCAGGTCAAAAATCAGGTGCTTCAGTCCCAGCAATTTTTTCACGAATTGTGGGATATTTATACCCAAATCAGAGTCGACTCGATTTTCCACTTTGGCCGGCAAACGTCTGGCGGCGAGGTGATCGGCAAAGAACTCTATATCGTTATCACGGCCGAAGGCGGCTTCAGCGGAGAAATCGATCAGAAATTGATCGAATGGATGTTAACGCAATACAAACCGGATAAAAACGACATTATTGTTATCGGCCACCACGGTGCTATCCAGCTATCCCAACGGGGGGTGTCGGTCAAAAAATACTTCAAGCTGCCGTCCAAAGACAGAAATATCAACGTCGAGCCGATTACATCGGAGGTCCAAAAGTACAAGAGCAGCACGGTTTACTATCAGACATATGTTTCGTTGATGGTTCAAGACGTCAAACGAATCAGCTTACAGACCGCCGTTCAGGAACAGGGTAAAACTCGGCTGGAACAAGCCGGCCCGGCCAAAGGCAAAGAAATTAAAGACGTTATCTCTGAGCAAAATTACATTTTTGAGCCCAGTACCTACGCCGTGGTCGACCACCTTGAGCGGTCAATGCTTTCCATCATGGTGTCTCAACTGATTTTGGAGTCTAAACTGGCCCAATACGCCAGCCGGTTCAGAGCGATGTCAGCCGCCAACGACCGAGCGAAGGATTCGACCGACGATCTCAGATTGCTTTACAACCGCGCTAAACGAGCGGCGGCCGATGAGCGGCTGAAAGAAATCGTGGCCGGTATTAAAAAGGCGGTTCGCGCATGAGCCAAGGTGTAATCAGGTCGATCCGGGATTTGGTGGTTAAGGTCGATTTTGTCGAGGATCAGCCTGTCTTAGGCGAGGTTCTTCGGGTCAACAACTCCCAAAAATCACCATTAGTCGTCCATTCGTTTGTCAGCGACATGACGGCCGCTTGTCTTAATTTGGATTCGAACCGGGAGATGAGCCGGGGGATGGCGGTCGAGCGGACCGGCAAGGGGATCGAGATTCCAGTTGGGGCGCCGACGGTCGGGCGAGTGTTGGACGCCTTGGGGCGACCGCTCGATTTATCCGGCGAGGTCAAAGCGGAGCAATTCCGCAGCATCGATGCCGAACGCCAGCGGAGCGTGACCTTCAAGCCAGCCAAGCCGGAAATATTGGAAACCGGCATTAAGGTTATCGACTTCTTTACGCCAATCGTTAAGGGGCGCAAGGTAGGTATTATCGGCGGCGCTGGTGTGGGTAAAACGGTATTGACGATGGAACTCATCAATAACATTGCCAAAGGCGGGTCGGGAATGGCCTTTTTTGCCGGGATTGGTGAGCGTATCCGCGAGGGCCACGAGCTTTATATGACACTCAAAGAACGCGACTTGCTTAAAAATACCTGTATGTTCTTTGGCCAGATGAATGAAAACCCCGTTCAGCGGGCGCTGATCGCCCAAAGCGCGGTCACGTTGGCCGAGTATTTCCGGGACGAAGAAAAGAAAAACATCCTGTTTTTTGCCGACAATGCTTATCGTTTTGTCCAAGCTATTAACGAGCTGTCGACCATACTTGATCAAATTCCCGCCGAGGGTGGTTACCAGCCGACTATTTTTTCTGATATTAAAACGCTTCAGGATCGGTTGACCAGCAATGAAAATGGATCAATTACCGCCATGCAGACGATTTACGTCCCGGCCGATGATATTTCCGACCCGGCCGTGCAGATGATTCAGCACGAGCTGGACTCGGTGTTAGTGCTTAGTCGTAAAGTCGCGGAGCAGGGCATCCGGCCGGCAGTCGACCTAATTCGTACTAGTTCTAGTTTGCTGTCGCCCGACGTGGTGGGCGATCGCCACTATGTCTTGAGCGTCCAAGTCCAAGGATTGATGCAAAAATACGAAAGCCTTAAAAGTATCATCGCTATCATCGGTGAAAACGAGCTCAGTCCGGCCGACCGAGCCGATTACGCCAAAGCTAAGAAGCTTATCGAATATTTCTCGCAAAACATGAATGTGATGGAGGTCATGACCGGCAAGAAAGGCGAGTACGTCAAACGAGAGGACATGCTAAAAGGGGTCGAAGAGATTATCGTATGAGCGACGAAGCCCAGCCGGCGGACGAAACCAACCAGTTAGAGGGAACTGACGACAAGCAGGACGAACTCAAGGTCAAGGAAGGGGCAATCGATCCGACAGCTGAAAAGGCCTTAAAGGATTTATTTAAAGGCAGCAAAGAAGATAACAGCGTTTTAAAACAGGTTAAAGTATACTCCCCGTTTCGGATTTATTACGACAACAAAGCCGCCAGCGTATCGGCTCTAAACGGTACCGGTCCGTTTGATATTTTACCCGGCCATAAGAAGTTTTTAACGCTGCTATCGTCCGGTGATATCGTGGTGCGTTCAACCAGCGGCAAAGAAGAAACCATCACTATTGACCGCGGAGTCATGCATGTCAGTCAAGATATAGTCAGAGTGTTCCTTGACGTCTGATCAACTCTGGGATTAATAAAACTATATAATTAATTATATAGTTTTATTAAATGACCAAAGAGATTACGTGGCAACATAGGTACGAGGAAGCCGCCGCTATTCGACGATGAGGTAGTCGAAGATAAAGGTGGTTGAATCAGCCGGGTTGGTGGCGGTGCCGATTCTAAAACCGGTAGTATCGCGCTGGGTATAAAATTCTAACGACGCGGCGCTAGAATTTGCCGGCGTGATCAAGACCGCCGGCGTGCTGTTGTAGGAATTACGGAAATTAATCCGAACAAAGAAGCCAGACGGAGCACCGCCGCCGGTATTGATGGTAACGGTGCCGGAGATATCATTGCCGCTGACACTGACCGTCCCGCCGCTGCCGAGCGCCGTGCCGTTGACTTTTGTCGGCGTCGAACCGCCGGTATCGATGTGTCGGGTCAAGGTCAGGTCGCCGTCAAATTCAATCGTGTCGGCGCTAATGGTGTTGGCGGAGACCGTCCCGCCGACTGACAAGTTGCCGCCGATGTTGGCACCGCCCTGAACCGTCAGTGTCTGTTGAATGCTGGCACTGCCGAGGATTGAGAGGTTATTAGTGACGTTGACCTCGTCAAATTCACTCGTCCCGGAAACCGTAATACCGGGCAAATTAAGCGGCCCGCCGACCCGAATGGAACCGGCTACGTCGAGATCGCTTTTAACGAGAATTTTGCCGTTAAAAATCGCGTTAGCGGCGACTGTTAACGTTTGATCCACCGTGCCAATGTTTTGTTCGGCCTTGAGCAGCTCGTTGATGGCATCCTGATCGAGCTCGCTACCCTCGAAGGTCAGATTACTGGGGTCGTTTTGCCGATTGATCCGATTAGCGATAAAGGCGACGACGCCGCCTAGAACCAAAACCAGCACAAACAATACCAAGTAAGGGTTAATCGTACCCAGACGCTTGATCGTCCGATCCCGCCAATTAAGTCCGGTGTCAACCGCCTCGGCCGGTTTGGCTTCGGATTTGTTGGCTGTTTCGAGCGATTCCTCATCACCCGTAGCGGCTGTCGACGGTTTTTCTAAGGAACTGTCGTCGGCCTCGGGCTCATCTGCTGATTTTGATTCTTTGTCTTTGTCCGCCATGCCCACTCATATATGATTTATTGTTGTATCATACTGGTTGAGCTTAGGTTATGGCAAGACACTAGCCGGTTTTGTGGGAATAATCAAAATATGAAACAATTAGGTCCGTCAACCATGGTTGACTATCATTACGACGATAACTTGCCAAAGACGATGGCGAGATGGAGTCGCTTAAAAATCGCGATTATCTCGCTCTTATTATTAGTCTTGTTGATCACCGGCTATATCTTAGTCGACAGCATAAGAAGCAAATCTAGTATTACGCAGATTCAGCCTACAACCTCAACCCTTGGCAGTCTAGTCGAGCAAAAGATATTTGACGAGAAGGGCTTTAAGTTTATAGCTGATACAACTTGGGAGCGAATCCCGCCGGTCGACGACAGATACAACGCCTTTCGTTACAGGAGCATAACCCAGGGTTTGGTTAAACGCCAATTTACGGTATACGTCAACTCTTTCCCTGGAGAATACCCAGTTCCATATGTTTTACCAATCGAGATCAGCGGCAATAAACTTACGCCGTTGGCGGTTTCGCCCAATTGTACGACTTTCCAGCCAGACAAAAAAAACAAAAGAGACGTACAGCTTTCTTGGGCGGGGGTTAGTTTCCTGTGTGACCCTGACAGCGGCATCAGCGAGGTCGCAGCGTCTCATAATAAAACCGGATATAAAATATCGCTAAGCAGCAAATCAGGTCAGAACAATAAGTTTTTCTTTGTATATCGAGACGACGAACCAATACCTAAGCTGGGGATTTTTAATGAACTACTCCTCACATTCGAGGCCAAATGATATAGTTGGGGTTGTTAACATAAACTCCATGCGTGGGTGAGCAAATAAACATGATAAGAAAAATACTTTTTCTCAGTAGCCTTTGTTTGTTGCTGTCACCGCCGATCTTGGCACAGCATACGTCGCCCAATTATCGAATTGAAGAATCAACAATCGGGCCAGGCGGCCTAAACGACGCCAACAGCAGCAACTATAATTTGCGGGCTTCGTTAGGCGACTTAGGCGTCGGTAATTCAACCAGTACCAATTTTCAACTTTACGGAGGTTTTACCACAACTGATGAAGAGTATCTTGAGTTTGTGGTTAACGGCGCAATCGTAGATTTGGGCCTGCTATCCGATTCAACAACCGGAACTGGGTCGGCGACGTTTTACGTTAGAAGCTATCTATCAAATGGTTATGTTGTTAGTACTGTCGGTGATCCGCCGGCTAACAGTGCGGGAGAGACGCTTGATGCTAAATCAGCACAAGGCGCGCCGATAACCGGGACTGAAGAATTTGGAATTAACTTAAAAGCAAATACCTCACCGACCACGTTCGGTGCCGAACCTCAACAAGTCCCGGATTCGTCGTTTAGTTTTGGCTATGTGTCTACCGGCTATAACACGGCCAATCAATTCAAATATACCAACGGCGATATCATTGCTCAGGCAGATTCCAGCAGCGGTCAAACAACTTTCACCATTAGCTATATAGCTAACATTGCCCTGTTAACACCAGCTGGTCTGTACACCATGGACCACGTTCTGGTGGCGACGGCGACGTTTTGAGTTGTGGAAAAGTTTGGATGGAAAAAACTTGTGCTTAAAAATAAAGCGTGTTAGCATCTTTGGCATCAGGACGTGGTGCACATTTAACAAAAACAAAAAGTAAATGAAGGGGAACAAAATTATGTTTTCTATGAAGACGCGTGGTTTCGCCACCCGCGCTTTAATGTGGCTTAGTGTGATTATTGTCGCGTTAAGTTACGCATTTGTGGCGTTTGTAAATCAACCAAATGTATACGCTGCCGAAGTCAGCTCCCGTTCGATCGCCATGGCGTCGACGGAAGAAGATGCTGAAACCGACTACACCGTTACGTTTACTGTTGAGGCCGGTACCACGGTCGGTGCGGTTCGAATCGAATTTTGTGACAACAGTCCG
>DASWIF010000047.1 GCA_036397795.1 Candidatus Saccharimonadales bacterium | reverse complement strand
GCTGAGGTCATCCACATCAGGCCGCCCCAGACCATCAGAACAACAAAAATTACCCCGGTAAAGCCGACAATCGTCCGAATAATATTCGCCACAACCTGGCTAATTGTGGTCTGGTCGGCATTTGGGAATCCGGCTGACTCTTGCAAGGTTTGGTCGTGCTGTATAATTTTGCGTTCATTAACGAGCAAAGATTCACCGTCTCCGTTGGCCAGCGAGACAGCCGGTAACAGCAACCCGCCAGCCACAGCAGTCAGCCCAAGCCAGAAAACAAAAAGTGAAGTGCGTATAGTCATATTTTAGGCGCGCAGCGCGAACAGGATAGTTTGATATATTGCCCAGCTTCCCAGCGTTACAAGCAGGCCAATAATTGAGCTGCGCAGAATTTTTTTAGCTTTGCCAATTTGTTCTTCGGCTCCGGCCGAGGTTAGCCAGAGCAACCCGGCGTATACTGTCATGCTCACAAAAACCACGCCGCTCAACGCAATCAGCGCCCCGACAATCGTGCCAATCAGACGGGCAATGATAAACGACGCGTCACCGCCGGTTCGGAATCCGGCCGGCTGGGCTGCCGCGTCCAGGTTGCCGAAAATGCTTTCGTTGTCATCTTGAGCCTGAACAACCGCCAACGAAACGGTCAGCAGCAGGGGGATGAGGATAAAGAGTAGCCAAAGATTTTTTGCTCGCATAAATTTATACGGTTGGTTAATCGCCGACATCAATGATGCCGGCGCCGCCAACAAGCTGAATGACAAACGTGGTTATGACATACGCGGTCAGAACAACCAGCGCGCCGACAATCGCGCCTCGCAGAATTTTTTTGGCTTTGCCAATTTGGTCTTCGGCCCCGGCCGCGGTCAGCCAGAGGTAGCCGGCGTAAAAAATGTAGGCCATGAAAATAACGCCCAGCAGCGCTAAAAAGCTTTGCAGAATAACACCAATTGTCCGGGGTAAGTCTTGCCGCCCAACGGCCGGGTTAAAACCGGCCGAGTCTCCAACGTTAATTAGCCGATCGCGGGCATCAGCCGCCATTGCCGCCCCGGTCACGCCGAATGAAAAAACAGTTGTCAGCAGCGCGGTTGATGTTTTATGAAGTTTTGTGAATTTGGCAGACATAATTATGTTATGTTGACCGGTGGAATCTGATTATTTGGAGCCTGCTGAGGGTTACTTTGTACCTTCTGGGTGGCGTCGAGCAAGACGTCGAGGATGTAGAAGCTAATCACAAACGCGAGTAGAACAATAATGAGTCCAATCGCGGCGGACTGAATAATCCCTTTGGCTTTTGAAACCTGGTCTTCACGGCCGGCAGCCAGCAACCATTTGTAGCCGCCGTAAATCATGAGGGACAAAAAGATGACGCCGAAAATGCTGATAAAACCGTTAATCGCCAGTCCAACCACGCGTTGAAGTCCGGCCGCAGCCGCGTCTGGACTGTCGGCGCCGGTTGACGGCAGCTCGCTGGCTTCAAATGAGTCAAGGAGTTTGTCGGTGACATTCGCCGCCGCTACAGGCTGAACCGAAATCGCCAGTACCGCGCTCCCGAGTACGGTGATGAGTATAAAAAGTAGATTCATTCGTCGCATAAGCGTATTATAACCCGCCTTGTTCAATTACGCCACCAATCTGGGTTAGGATAAATTCAACGACCAGGCGGGCGGTGAAGATGATAATAAGGGCAATGATAATTTCGCGCACCATGGTTTTGGACTTTTCAATCTTCTGCTCGTTGCCGCGAGCCATCATCCATTCCCAGCCGGCCCAAAGCAGCAGCAAAAAAGCGATAATCCCGACAAAGGTCAGCAGAAAATTGATAATCGCTAAGAGCCGCTGTTCAAATGTGCCGCCTTCAATGCCTTCCTGGAACAACGCGTTAGCGGCGGTTTTAAAGCCCTGGCTGGACTGCTCAAAAATGCCTGACTCAGACGCCGCTCCGGCCAGGCTGGCGGTTCCCACAAAGAAGAGGACGGAGATGAGCCCAAGTTGTAGTCCGCGAAAGCGCATACAAAAAAGCTTAAGAGCCAGGATCGCCCAGAGTCGCTTGGCCAATTATTAGCAGGGCCAGTTCGGCTATTAACCGCGCTCCGATCACAATTGCCATCCCGACAATCGCATGAAAAATCATATGCTGAGCTTTGGTGACTTGCTGTTCATTGCCGCGAGCGGTTAACCAAAGCCAGCCGCCCCAGATGACTCGGATCAGGAAAAACGCGCCGAGTAAAAAGGTGAGGTTGTT
>DASWIF010000046.1 GCA_036397795.1 Candidatus Saccharimonadales bacterium | reverse complement strand
ACAATAAAATACCTGCCAAAAGACCGGCAGCATAAAGTAGCTCAGGAATCGCTGGATGTATTCGCTCCACTGGCCGATCGCCTGGGTATGGCGTGGGTAAAAACCGAGATAGAGGAAATCTCGTTCAGGATTCTAAAGCCTAAAAAACACGCCGAGCTTAGCCACTTGCTAAACCAGCGTGTCGGCCAAGCTCAAACCTATTTGGATACTGTTCGCAAAGACGTCTCGACAGAACTAGGCCGGCAAGGAATTAGCCATGAAATCGACGGCCGGATAAAAACCACCTACAGTTTGTTCAAGAAGCTCAAGAAAAACCCGATAGATGAAGTCTATGATTTGATTGCGGTGAGATTAATTGTCAGCTCAAAAGAAGATTGCTATCGCGTACTGGGCATTCTACACTCGCTTTATCAACCAATGCTGCAAAAAATCAAAGATTACATATCCGTGCCCAAACCTAACGGCTACCAAAGCTTGCACACTACTGTCATTACGCCTTCCGGGCAAATAATCGAATTCCAAATACGCACAACCCAAATGCATGAGTACGCAGAGCGCGGATTGGCCGCCAGCTTCCACTACAACGAGCAGAAGTTAAACGACAGTTATATTGAGCGCCGCTCTACTGAACTGCCCAGAAACTTGCTGTGGATTCTAGAAATGCAAGAAGCTGCCCAAAGGCTTAGTAGCGGCGAAGCCAGCGTAGGCGGGCTAAAGCTTGATTTATTCGATGACCGGATATTCGTGTACTCGCCAAAAGGGGACATTTATGATTTGCCGGAAGATGCCACAGTTATAGATTTTGCTTATGCCGTCCATAGTGACGTGGGCGAGCATGCACAGGGTGCCAAGATAAATAACAAGATGGCTAAACTGAGCTCAACGCTTAAAAACGGCGACATCGTCGAGGTCTTGACCAGAAACAATGTCAAACCAAACAGCGGCTGGCTAAAGCATGTAAGGACCACCAAGGCCAGGCAGAAAATCCGCGCTTTCCTCAAGCATTCCGACGAGAATTAGGCGATTACGCCGATAAGCAGCAACGCTACGATATTGACGATTTTAATCATAGGGTTGATGGCCGGTCCGGCAGTATCCTTGTAGGGATCACCGACCGTATCGCCCGTGACCGCGGCTTGGTGTGCAAACGAGCCTTTGCCGCCGTGGTGTCCGTCTTCGATATATTTCTTGGCGTTATCCCAGGCGCCGCCGCCGCTGGTCATGGATATGGCTACGAATAAACCTGTCACTATCGATCCTACCAGCAGGCCGCCCATCATACGCGCGCTGACTCCGTCGCCTAGCCAGTTTCCGGCTACGACAACGACTATGGGCACTACTACCGGCAGCAAGGCCGGCACTATCATTTGGCGAATAGCTGATTTGGTAACGATATCCACGGCTTTTCCGTATTCGGGCAGGGCTTGGCCGCTCATGATGCCTTTGATTTCTTTGAACTGCCGGCGGACTTCCTCAACTACGCTGGCTGCGGCCCGGCCTACCGCCTGCATGGACAAGGCGCCAAACACGTATGGCAAAAGGCCGCCGATGAAAAGGCCGGAAAGGACGTAGGGATCGACCAGACTGAAACTGGACTCGAGGCCGAGGATACCCTCAGTATCGCCTCGTTCTAGAAGTTCCAATCTCAGCTCCTCGGTAAAAGCGGCAAACAGGACGATGGCGGCCAGTCCGGCCGAGGCGATAGCGTAGCCCTTAGTCACAGCTTTGGTCGTGTTGCCGACCGCATCCAGCGGATCGGTAATCTTTCGAACACTGGCCGGCATCCCGGCCATCTCGGCTATACCGCCAGCGTTGTCGGTAATGGGGCCGTAAGCATCAATGGCGACGATGATAGCCGCCATGCTCAGCATGCTCATTGCAGCGACCGCGACGCCGTAAATATCCGCCACTGAGTAGGCTGTGATTATACCGCTGACAATGACGATGGCTGGCCAGGCCGTGGATTTCATGCTGATGGCCAGACCGGCGATGACGTTGGTGCCGTGGCCGGATTCGGAGGCAGCGGCTATATCTCTGACGGGCTTGTATTTGGTAGAGGTGTAATATTCGGTGATTATGACCATAAGACCGGTCACGACTAGCCCTACGACGGTAGCCAAAAACAAGTCCGTCGTCTTATATTCTCCATTGCCAGCCATGACTTCGGATGTAACGAAGTAAAAGGCTACGGCCGACAGTACGGCTGATGCCGCTAGGCCTTTATATAGAGCATTCATGATGTTATTGCTGCGGCCAAGTTTTATGGCCCAGCTGCCGATAATCGAAGCTATGATTGATACTCCACCCAAGACCAAAGGGTAGTAGATAGCGCCACCAAAATCTCCAAACACTTGAAGTCCCAGCAAGATAGTCGCCACGGCAGTCACTGCGTATGTCTCGAACAAATCTGCTGCCATGCCGGCGCAGTCGCCGACGTTGTCCCCTACGTTGTCGGCTATGACCGCTGGGTTTCGCGGGTCGTCCTCGGGAATACCGGCTTCAACTTTGCCGACAAGATCCGCCCCCACGTCGGCGCCTTTAGTAAAAATACCGCCGCCTAAGCGAGCGAATATCGATATCAAACTTCCCCCAAACCCCAGGGCGATGAGAGCTTGGACGTCTTCGGTCAAATACCAGAAAAGCGATACGACCCCTAACGCCAACCCTGCCACTAGCAGCCCTGTCACGGTTCCACCTTTGACGGCCACATCCATGGCCCGGCCAAGAGAGTGTCTGGCGGCCTGGGCTGTACGAACGTTGGCCCTGACGGAAACATTCATCCCAATGTAGCCGGCCAGCGCCGAAGCGGCGGCTCCTGCAATAAATCCCCAAGCCGTAGACGCGCCCAGCCAAGCGTAAAGGATAACGAACACTACGGCCGCAACGGCCGCGATGGTGCTGTATTGGCGGTTGAGATAAGCCTTGGCGCCTTCTTGGATGGCCGCTGCGATAGACTTCATCTTGTCATTGCCGGCCGGTTGGCGCGATACCCATGCCGCCAAATAAATTCCATATAAAATAGCTGCCAGCGAAGCGGCCAATGCGAATAGCAAGTACCCGTTCATCTTCTCCCCTTCTTATAATTTTGCTTAAATTCAGCTCTATTCTAGCACACCAGATGCGCGGATTAGCGGCCTTCGAGGTATTGGCGGATTTTGAGAGCGGCGGTGGCACCCTCTCCTACGGCTGAAGCGATTTGCATGGTCGCGCCACTGCGTACATCTCCGGAAGCAAATACTCCTGGCATGGTTGTCATGAGGTTGGCATCAGTCTTAATAAAGCCCCTATCATCGAGCTCTATATTGCTACTGTTTAAAAATTTGGTGTTTGGATATAGCCCCACAAAGACAAACACGCCGTCTGTTGGAAACTCTAGGCTTTGGCCAGACTTATCCTTGCCGAGTACCTTGGTCACTTGATTGTTCTCACCGACAATTTCATTTGTCGCTACGCCTTTATGCACAGTAATAGCACCGTGCTTTTCTATCTCTTCAATCAGTACGTCGCTGGCCTTCCAGTCGCTTCTTATTAGTATGTCTATGTGGCTGGCAAATCGGGTTAAAAATAGCGCCTCCTGGGCCGCAGAATTTCCTCCACCGACAACTACCAGCTTTTTGTCATTATAAAACGCACCGTCGCAAGTTGCGCAGTAGTGCACGCCTTTGCCGTAATATTCTTCCTCGCCCGGCACGTTGATTTTCTTGTAATCACTGCCCGTAGCAATCAGCACGGCTTTTGCCCGGTATTCACCCTCTAAAGTTTTAACGATTTTCTCGTCTCCGCCGTCTTCTATAGCGGTAACTTCGTCCAGTTCAATTTTTGCCCCGAATCGCTCGGCTTGGGCTTGCAGTTTTTGAGACAAATCAAGCCCACTGATCCCTTTTTCAAAACCTGGATAGTTGTCAACCAAATCAGTTATAGCCGCCAGTCCGCCAATCACGCTCTTTTCTATCAAAACAGTTTCAATATTTTCGCGCGTGGTATAAACCGCCGCTGCCAGAGCCGATGGGCCCGCACCAATCATAACCACTTCGTGATGTTTGACTTCAGACAAAACAGATTCTCCCTACGGGTGTCGACAAAGCACCTTCAATAAATATTATCTTTTCTAGTTTATCAGGCCAGGGCGGAGGCTATAAGACCGTAATTAGGGCCTATGGCTACCTGCTTTTGTCCACGGCCGTCGGTAATAACCGTTACCGGCACCGTTCTAGCTCCGCTAATGTCCATTACTTCCTGGCGGCGATCCGGATTGAGCTCAACATTTACCTCGTCGTACTGATGTCCTTTTGAGGACAGATACTTTTTGACCATAACGCAGTACGCGCAGTTGTTGGTGGTGTAAACGGTTATCTGTTTACTCATTTTAGTATTCTCCTGTTTATTTACTTGGGCTTTTTATACGTTATCTAAATTTTATCGATTTAGTGCTTGGCTGTCAATCAGAAGCACCATATGTTGTGTATTTTACGCTTTAAAACTCTATTTTTACCAGTTCCACGTCAAATATTAAGTCGGAGCCTGCCGGAATGCCCGTACGCTCCGTATCACCATAGGCCAGTTCGGCTGGCACCATAAGCCGCCGGAAGCCGCCTTCTTTGAGTCCGGGTATTCCTTGGACCCAGCCATCGATTAATGACCCTTCAGCCAGCTCAAATGCTATGGGCGACCCATCCTCGAACGTATTATTCCCATCGATTGGTGTCCCGTCAGCTAGACTTAAGCGATAGTGGACGGTGATGCAGTTTCCTAACGCGACCCCTTCTCCTTCTCCTTGGCGTAAATCAGTAATCTCGAGAGATGATAGTGGAGAGGCGGCAGTGGTTGGCCACTCACCCTCTGTGACTCCCGGCTGGGCAGCTACATCAGAAGAGGCCTGACAAACCTGTGAGGCATCGGTTTCAGCCTGGTCCGTCTGGCTGGCCCGCTGGTCAGCAGTACTATCTGACTGCGAAAGAAACAACAGCCCGGTCGCAACGGCGCTGAATAACATAACCCCTACTAGCACAAAAATAATAATCCGGTCACGACCCACTGGATAATCCTCCGTCTAAACTACTCCAGTTTAATAGCTTAACATAGTCTATTGAACGGTACGCGTGCTATTTAAGTTGTCGGTTTTGGCGTTCGGCTGAAGCTGTTCTCCAATCGGCTGCTGGAGACCTTGGGTCTGCTGGCCTTGCAGGCCGCCGGCGCCTTGGAGCTGGTCGATAACCGAGCGAGGCGCCGCGCCACCGGATGGCATAACTTGCAAACGGCTGCCTTGCACCGGCATTGGCAAAGAGGCTTCTGTAGTTTGGCTGGCAGCCAAGCCCAACCAAGATAGTGTCAGCATAATCAAACCGAGCAATGCAAGTACAACCTGAGGTCTAGTGGAGAGGTTACTGGTTTCCATAGCAACAGTATAAATCAAAAAAGAACGGGCTTTTGCTGCCCGCTCTTAGGGATATAAGTGAGATCCACCTCACGCTTCCCACAATTTAATTCTACCATACACGCTAATGCTTTTTTGGAACTTTTTTCTTCTAACAAGGCTTATGCCTCTTTAGGGGCGGTTTCGTCTTTATCATCGGACTTGGTGTCTGAGCTGCCGGCGGATTCTTCGCCATCTTTGGCCTCGGCATCGCCCTCTTCTTCGCCTCGTTCGGAAGGCACGTCATCGGCCGACAACTCTTCAGCTATATCTTCCTCTACAAATTCGCGGACCTCATCCACCTTGACTATTGGCTGCTCTAGCAACCCTTCGTCGATTTCAACCTCGGAATCTATTGTCAGGTCGCTAACGTGTACGGTGTCGCCTATTTCGCTTAAGCCGCTGATGTCAACTTCAAACGACTCCGGTATGTTGGCTGGCAGGGTGCGAACCTCTAGCTCGTTGATTAACTGGTGTACAACATGTCCCAATTTGACCGCGGGGGCTTCACCTGTCAATACTACCGGTACTTCTACATCGATTTTCTCGCCCTTTTTAAGAGCCATCAAATCAAAGTGTCTAAGCTGGTTGCTGACGGGCTCGTGGTCTAGGTCCTTAACCAACACATCAATAGCCTCGGCATTATCAATATCAAGTTTGATTATGTGACTGGTGCCAGCTTGATCAAGTACTTTTATGACGGTTTGATAATCTCCAACTAAAGGGACTGATTCCATGCCGTGGCCGTATACCACGCCACGTACATCGGTGTCGGATAACTCTTTCTTGCCGGCTCTGCCAGTACGGCGGCGCCTCAAATTTAAATGATAAGTCTGCATAATATTCCTATCAGGCAAAAATTCTACCACAGATACCAGGCTTTAACTAGTGTCAGGCTTGAACTGCGCCCGTCTTTTTATTTACCGCTGCTATGATTTTATCTAGCCAAGAATTAACCTCTTTTTGGGTAAGTGTTCTCTCATGGCTGACAAATTCAAGCCTGAAACTGGTGTGTTTGTCAGTTCTATTTGGCGCGAAAATCTCTAGGGGCAAGGTGCTAAAGCCCACTTCCTTGAAACTGCAGGCCTCGATGCCCGCTACCAGCTGGCTGTAAGGTAAGTCTTTAGGCGATTTGAGCGTTAAATCCACCACTACCGGCGGAAATTTTGACAGCGGACGGTATCTGGAGGCAAACTTGGCCGCGTTGAGCAGCCGCTCCAACTGTAGTTCAAAACCGGCAGTTTGTCGCGGCAACTTAAGCTGACTGGCGATCTGGTAAGACAGCTCTCCTAGGACACCTAGTGTCTTGCCTTCGGATTTTACATACGCCCGCCTGGTTGGCTCATAAGGCGCACCGGCCTGGGCCAGCCAGGGGTCGTCCGAACTCATGGTGGGCGACAGTTCGTAACCAACGCCCAGCCAAGCAAATAGATGCGACAAATATGTCTGAGCTGTAAAATATGCAGTTCCGCTGGCAGAGTCGGCCTTGCTGTCTGCGGCATATACCACGGCCAAGGACGGTTGCTCTTTGGGAAGCTTGTCTTCAATCAGTCTTGTGCTGTGAACCGGCCCAATCTCAAACATCACAAACCGGCTGTAGCCCAGTCTTATATTTGGATAAACCTTATCAATCAAACTTGGTGTTAACGACAACCGCATCATTTCTACATTAGGCGAAAGAGCGTTTCTTATTCGATACGCTTGTTCTATGTCTTGCCCGGCTGACTCTAGTAATTTTTCTCGGACACCGCTGTAGGACAGCACCTCGCTGGCACCGGCGGCGCGGAGCGCATCTCTGGCCGCTAGCTCTAATTTTCTTAACTTGGGTAAATCAGCTGGTACTATGCTGCGCTGAGGGCGGGTAGATTCAATACCGCCGTAGCCGTTCAGCCGCCCCACTTCCTCTGCAATATCCGCTTCAATATTCAGGTCTGGCCGCCAGGTCGGCACAGTCACATCCAACCGCGACCCCTTACTCTTCACCTTAATCTCGGCATTCTCTAGACACTTAGCCATTGAGCTTGGAGTATGGTTCGTGCCAAGCAGGCGGTTTATGGCGGACGGCGAAGCGCTGACGGTTTTGAACTTTCGAGGTTTGGGATATTCATCAATAAATCTGCTGGCTGGCTTGGCTCCGGCCCATTCAACAATCATATTTTTAGCTAAATTTTGTATGGGTGCTATTTGGCTTGGGTCTTGTCCTCGGGCAAATCTGGTGACAGCTTCTGAGGCGATGCCGTGCGCCATGGAGGTATTGCGAATGGAGTACATATCAAAATTGGCAGCCTCCAGGACAACCCGTTTGGTACGCTCGTCTACCTCGCTGTCAGCTCCCCCCATTACCCCGCCCAAGCCGATTGGACCACTAGTGCCAGCAATAATAATGGACTGCTTGTGGGGCTTGACTGTGCTACCGTCTATTAGTTTGAGCTGCTCCCCGGCCTTAGGATGTCGGACAGTGAATTTAGCGCCACTCTTACCATTTGCGACTTTGTCGTAATCGAATGCGTGCATAGGCTGCCCGCTGACCACCATCAAATAATTGGTCAAATCAACTATGTTGTTTACGGGGCGCAGACCAAGGCGCATCAGCCAACTTTTAACTTGCAGGGGCGACGAGCCTACTATTACGCCCTCATAGGCAGCAAGAGTAAACCGCGGCACCAAATCTTTGAGCTGGTTGTCCAGAGAGATATCAAGTTTATGGGCTGGCTTAGGCCAGTCGATCTTATGATCCAAATACCAATCAGGACTGGTGAATTTTTTTCCCTTAGCCGCTGCCAGTTCACGGGCAAATCCTAAATGCCCAAACATGTCCGGCCTATGAGTTAAAACTTTGGTCTCTACGTCTATGATGTGGTCGTCTAGCCCGTAAATATCGCTCAGCTGTCTGCCCGGAGACAGGCCAGGGTCCAGTTTGAGAACACCCTCATGGGCCGAGGAAAATTTCAGCTCGTATTCGCTAGCTAGCATACCGTGACTGTCCAGCCCGCGTATTTTTCTAATATCTAACTTGAGTTCTTGTTTGCCAGATGTCACCGGTACGACGTTTCCGGGTGGTATGTAAGCGACGAAGTCGCCTTTTTTCAGAGTTTTATCGCCGGCAATGACCTGAACATTTGCTTTTTTGCCTATGTCGACTTTATTCACGCTCAGCTTGTCGGCGTCGGGATGGGGCCGGGTGTCAACAATGCGCCCGACAACTATGCCCTTATACAGTTCACCCAAGCTCTCCATGTCTTCAACTTCGCCGATTTTAGTAGCGATAACTTCAAGAATCTCGTCTACTGGCTCGTCAAAATCTGCATATTCCTTTAAGAGATTAAGCGATACTTTCATACTTCACCTTTAAACATTTTTAGAAAATCCAGGCGCCCCGACATAAAGTAACGTATATCTTCTATGCCATGTTTGAGCATGATTAAACGTTCTACACCCATGCCCCAAGCAAATCCGCTGTATTTAGAGGGATTAACACCTGCCTCCTTCAATACATTGGGGTGAATCATGCCGCAGCCCATTATCTCCAGCCACTGGCTGCTACCCGGCTTTTGCCAGCTAGTCGGCATTTTTATCAGAAATTCCAGACCCGGCTCCACGAATGGAAAGTAAAACGGCTGGGTCTTAAACTCTATAGGCTCGTTGAAATAGGCTTCTAAAAAAGTCTGGATTGTACCCATCATATCGCCCAGGCTGATGCCACTGTCTACATAGATACCTTCTACTTGATGAAAAGTATGCTCGTGAGTAGCATCAAGATCTTCATTTCTAAAAACCCGCCCAGGTATGACAGCAGCAATTGGCTGTCCGTGGGCAAGGCCTGCCCTTTGGGCTTTGAGTACCCTATGCTGCATGGTGCTAGTGTGGGCTGGCAGTATTAAGCCCTCAGAAGTCATAAATGTGTCGTAGTCGTCTCGGGCGGGATGACTAGCGGGAAAGTTGAGAGATTCGAACATATGGTAGTCATCGTCAATCAAGCGCGAACGTTCCACTCTAAACCCCATGCGCACAAATATATCTTCCATGACACCAAGCTCCTGCATAACAGGGTGCAGAGAGCCTTCACTGGCAGGGAGCAGCTTCGGCTGATTCGCGGCAGATACACCGGTGTCAAAGGGCGCACTGACGTCAATTGGCGGCTTGTCATCTAGTCTCTGCTCCTTGAACCGGGCTTGCTCAGTAAGCTCAATCTTAAGTTCGTTAACTGTACGGCCAAACTCGGCCCGCTCTGATGGCGGCTGGTCCTTAATAGACGCTACCAGCTTTTTCAGCGTGGGGTCTCTAAGTATTGTCATAGGATTTGGCAGCTTAGACTGGCGCTTCTTTAAATCGTCTGCCAGTTGAGCAACGTCGCTTAAGGTGTAACCCATCTTGAGCATCAGTATAACAACATTTTTAGCTTCCGGCTCATGTATCATAAGCGGTATGAATAAGACTCAGCTGGCTGAGCTGGCTAAGGCTGTACTCAAGAATAATGACCTCGGCCTGTGGACCCGGCCGGCCCCGGGGCTCTACCCGCACCAGTGGCTATGGGACAGCTGTTTTATTGCCATAGGTCAAGCCCGCTACGATCCCAACCGGGCCAAAAAAGAGCTGATGAGCCTAGTAAGGGGCCAGTGGCGAAACGGCATGATTCCCCATATGATTTTTGACGAAAAATCCAATAATTTCACTGGCCCCCACGTTTGGCAAAGCCACCTATCTCCAGCCGCCCCTCCTGGCATTGAAACTTCCGGCATTACTCAGCCGCCAGTTCTAGCCGAAGCCGTGTGGCGCGTAGGGGAACAGATGAGCAAAGACGAGCGGTTAAAATTCTTCAGCGAAATCTTTGCGGCACTTCTTCGTTATCACGGCTGGTTTTACCGCGAACGGGATTTGCATAGTGAGGGGCTGGTGGTAACTATCCATCCGTGGGAAACCGGCATGGACAATACTCCTCCTTGGATAGATGAGCTGACGCACAATGCTATGCCTCTATGGATTAAGATTATCCATAAACTCAAGCTTTATCCATTATTTGATATATTTCGCCAAGACACCCGGCTGGTGCCGGCATCGGAAAGAATTAACACCTCAATCTCCCTTCTGCTTTTTCATGTCCAGCGCCGGCTAAGGCGTAAGCAGTATGATTCCTTGGAGATACTTCGCCGCTCCCACTTTTCCATAAATGACGTGTTCGTAAACAGCATCCTGATTAGAAACAACCGGATTCTGGAAGATATAGCGCATGAACTTGATGAAGAAATACCTGCAGACTTGCGGATTTCTTTCAAAAAATCACATGAGGCGTTAGAGGAGCTGTGGTGCGAAGAAGACAACCAGTATTATTGCCGCAATTTTGTGACTCGAGAATGGATTAAAAGCCCGTATATCGGCAGTCTTATGCCGCTTTACTCCGGTGCGATCAGCAAGCAACGGGCTAAAGTTCTGCTCAAAACTTTAAAGGACGATTTGCGCTACTGGACAAAATATCCTGTTCCCAGCGTGCCTATCTCGTCGCCCAGCTATCATCATTTGCGCTACTGGCAAGGCCCGACTTGGATTAATACTAACTGGATGTTGATAGACGGGCTGAGACAATACGGATTCTTTAGCGAGGCAGAAAAAATCAAGCGGATTTCGATTGATTTATTTGCCCAGCACGGCGCCAGGGAGTATTTTTCCGCCATAGACGGCACGCCCTCGGGTGCAAAAGATTTTTCATGGAGCGCAGCTCTGATACTGGATTTATTGAAAGAAAAAGGCTAACCCAGCCCATGGCATAATTAATCGCATGAAGCCTGACAAACAGCTAGTAGCTGTCCTCCTGAAAACCGATAGATCTTATCGTTATTCGCTAGGTAAAGACAGTAAACCAGAGGATGACTGGGCGGACTGGTGGGCAAGCTACCTACTTGCGTCAACTGATTTTAACCAGCTTACAGACCGCAATTGGCAGCAATCCGACTTGTCAAACGCTCTTAGTGCGCTAAGAAACACCTACGACCAGAGGCAACCAAAACACCATTGGTCACACTTTTTTGCACTGCGCCTTTCTAACTAGCTAATCTGGTTGTTAGCAGAAGTTAAAACGGCTAAAATACCGCTAGAGTTTAAAACAAAAAATCCTAAAAAATCGTTAAAGCCTTATCTAAACAGACAGGGACTTTGTGGGATTACTAGGAGGAAACAGACGTTTAGGCAAACGCAGCCGCCTATATGAAATGCTGCTGGCGCCGCTGAGTACACGCGAAAGAGTTGTCTTCGTGTCTTTAATTATCGGCAGCATGGTCTTTTTTACTATTACTGGGGCTGGCGCCGGCACTAGCGGTATAGGCTCTACTATGGCTGTACCGGCCAGCAGCTGCCAGGCCGGCCAGGATTGGATTAGGCCGGATTTTGCTACAGGCCATCCCGAGGGTGATGGTTATCAGGCAGTGCTCGCGCCGAATGACGGCGCAGGTACTTTAATTTGCGGGGGGTTTGCAGCCACCGAACAACCTCGCACCAACGAACGATTAGTGTTGAGTGCCCAACTAAGAGACCAGTTGCCAACTACGCCTGGCGATATCATACATACACCACAAACCGTACCCCGCCTGCTAGATGAACAACTGCCTAAGACCGAGCCGGCCAACCGCTATACAGCCACCAACGACAAGTTGGATGAATTTCTGCTTATTTCATTATCATTGGACCGCGGACATAGTTGGCAACCACTACATATGCTGACATCTGATAAGTTGGCAGACTACCAACACCATGCCATAGAACTCCCCCGTCTGCCGCTTAAATCGTACGATCGTCTAGCTTTCAAACTGGAAACAGTCGGTGTAAATGTCAGCCAGTATTTGGCTGTCGATAGCCTGCGTTTGGGTTACGATGTTGCCGCTAGCCAGGACCTAAAACTCGAGTTATTTGACCAAGCCGGCCAACCACTTGAAGGTGACAACCCCGCTTTGATCCCTAACCAAACCATAACCGCCGTCGTCTCCACCCTCTCGCCGGGCACAGGTCCTATCCAGGGCGTAACCCGGGCATTAACAGGCTTGGGTGGCGGCGATCAAACCGCACCGCCGGCCTCATTCGACATACAGCTGATTAGCGGCGACGGCAAGCGCTACAATGTTCCCGCTGAAACCAGTTGGCTTGGCGCTACGTTGGGCAACCACCAGCAGTGGCAGCTAACATTGGCTGTACCCGATGAGCTTCAAGTGGGCAGCCACACATTGAGCTTGCAGGCGTCAACCAACGACGGTACACAGTCTATAAGCCAGGATTTCAGTTGGGGCGTACTGGCGCTTAATACTGATAGCAGCGTTTATAGGACCAATCAGACTGGCAAGATAGACATGACGGTACTCAATGATAAAGGCCGAACTGTCTGCGATGCCGATGTAGAACTAAGCGTGGCCCGAGAAGGCCATACGCTCGCCAGCTATAGCACCCGCGAAAACTCGATAACAGTAGGCAACCTCTGCAGCCAATATGGACCGCACATCGACCCCGACTACACGACTAAGCATAATTTTGATCAGCCGGACCGCTACACCTTGACACTTAAAGCCACTACGCAGTCGGGTACTTATCAGATAACTGACCAGGTAGTTACAGAGGACGAACCGGCCGCCTTGGTTAGCCGGCACGGCCCGACCCGTCTTTACCCGGTGGTGCCCTACGACATGGTCGTTAGTTTCACTCCGGATCAAGACTTTAAGGGCGTAATCACCGAGTACGCCCCGGCTTCGTTTAAAATCACCTCTACTCCACTCAGTCCCAATCTGACGTACAACCGAATCGCTAAAGCCAGTGAGTCCTGGCGGATTGAGTGGGACGTAACCGTAGCGGCCGGACAAACCGTCAATTTGAGTTACCGCTTCGACGCCCCGGATGATAGTCCGGAATTTTATCTGCTTGGCCCTCTTAGAGCCAGCCAAGCCGACGACGAGTTATTTAGGGAGGTAAGGTCGTGGCAACTGGCGGCCGACTCCGTGGGTGGCATCGGTATCTGGCGCGATTCGGCCGGTAGCCAAACACCGGGCACGTCTTTTGCCAGTATGAATTTCGCCACCGAGCAGCGCAACGACGGCATCTACACCTTCAGCGGCGGCAACACTTTGCAATTCGACGAAGACGGTAACTATCTGCTGATTGCCACCGTCAAGGCCACCGACACCTCAAACGCCCGGGTCAACCGCGAGGGCCGGTTTGGTTACAGCGGCTCGGGTAGCTTCGTCACACTCTACGGTAGCTCCTATAGTCGCGACGCCGCCAACAACACCGACTGGCTGAGAGTGGTCGGTCTGGTCTGGGGCGCGCAAGCCAGTGATACGGCCCAATTCGAATGGCGGCGCGATACCGACGCCGGTGCTACCGGCTCTATTGCCGACGCTTCGCATTTTCAGGTCGTGCGCCTTCACGACTCGGCGGCTGTCGGCCTGTACACCGATGCCAACGACACCGGCGCCTATAGCAACCAAACCTGGACCGACGCGCCATTTGATAACACCGTGCTGGAGACCGATACATCAATTATCGAAAAACAGGCCGGCAGCACCGATGTCCGCCTTAAACAAGACGCCACCACCTTTTTGGTCGGCTACGGACTGGCTTTCAATCAAGCCAGTAACGCCCGTACCCAGCGGGTCAGCAAGATGGTGGCCGGTAGTACCGACATTCCCCAATCCTTCGGCTACGCCTATCTACGCCAAATTTCGGACGAATATGGCAGTCCGAACAACCTATTTCTATATCGCAATTCCGGTAGCTCGACCGACCTCTCGGTACAAGCTCAGCTCGGTAATGCCGAGGGTGCCGGTACGGTCAGCCGACGAGCCAACTCCTCGGGTATGTTCGTGATTGAACTACCATCAAGCGCCGGCGTGTTGATAGCAGATGACGGCACTGGCGGCCAAGATATCGGCGGCACTAATGGCGACTTCAACGCCATTAGAACCGTCAGCTACAACGACTCGGCTTCCTTCACCAAGATCGATGACGCCACAATTAACGCCGAAGCCACCATGGACGCCCTGTTGCTTGGCAGCGCCTACGCCGAGCGCACTACCCTGACCTCCACTGTCCGCGCCACGGTCGGTTCCCGACTAGAGATAAACGGCTCCGACCAAGCCTTAGGCGAACATGGCAACTACTTAAGAGGTGACCAAGGCACGACCGGCACCTTTAACTACTCCTCCCATCCTACAGGAGTGTTCGGCTTGAGCAGTGGCGACGACCTCCAGTTTGAGTGGTTCGACGCCGGCGACAACGGCAATACCGACAACACCGTGGCCGGTGCCGTCGGTTTTAGCGCTCTGGATTTGACCTCGCTAGCGGCGGCCACCTCGTCGGTCACCACCCAGCTCCACCACCGCTGGCGGGACGACACCACGGCGCTCAACACTTCCGGGGGCTGGCTGGCGGCGGAAGACGCCAATAGCATCGGCGATATAACCAAAAATGCCACCTACCGCCTGCGTTTCGACGTGGCCAACGTCGGTTCCTTCGCCCAAAGCTCGGCTAAGACCTATGAGCTTCAGTGGGGCGAGCTGTCCGGTGGCAGCGACTGCTCTACAATCAGCACTTGGACCGGTTTGGCTGATACGAGCGACGAGTTTGCCATGGTCGACTCCAGCCAAATTAGTCCCGACGGCCAGTCAACCAGCTCAATTATGGCCAACTCCGAAGGCTACACTTTCGTCGCCGGCGAGGGCCGGGACAGCGCCGATACGACTGGTTCCATCGGCCCGATGTTGTCCAACCGTTTCACCGAGCTGGAGTACTCCATCCAAGCCACCGACGACGCCGTCACCGGCGCCAGTTATTGTTTCCGGCTGTATGACGCTGCGGCCAGCTTGCCACTCGAGCTGTACGTCACCTACCCCCAGGCCACCTTGGCCTCGGTCGACCTGGATGTCGACGTCAACTTAGGCGAGGCCGGCACCTTCGCCGCGCCGGCCGATGGCGGTTGGGCGACAATTAACTTTAGCTCTAGTTACAGCTCACCAGTCGTAGTCGGCGTGACCAACACGGCCACCGGCAACAACGCCCGGGTGTTCGAGGCCAAAAACGTCACTTCGACCTCAGCCGATATGCGCATCTGCGAGTCGGACGGCCATATCGCCGCCGGCTGCGCCACCCATCCGTCCGAGACGGCCGGCTACGTAATCATCGACGCCGACGACGCCGATTTGATTGACGGTATCGAGGCCGGTACATTTGGTATCGATGGCGGTATCGACACCAATACTTTGTTAGTCAACTTCGACGAGACCTATTCGACGGCACCCTTGGTCTTTGCCTCCGTCCAGACCGCTAGCACCGACGGCAGCACCGCTCCGGTGGTTGCTCGCGTGACGGCTGCCTCAACTGCCAATTTTACCGCCGGCATTTGTGAACAGAATTCTCAGGACGGATGCAACGCCTCGCACGGCACCGAAACCGTCGGCTGGGTGGCGATCGACCCGGGCAATTTGCCGTTTGACGAGCTGGCCGACGCCGGTAGCGTGACCGGCACCTCTGCCGGCGCATGGGTCGGCACGGGTGCATTTACCCCCAGCTTCAGCGCCGCCCCGGTGGTACTGGCCAAAATTAATGACAACATCGGCGGCCAGGACGTCATGATTAGCGAGGCCGACAGCGTCACCGCCACCAGCGCCAACGTCCGCTTCTGTGAGCTGGACGGGCCCGATACCTGCGATAGCCACAGTAGCAACCAGGTGGCTTGGCTGGCGGTTGAAACTGGCGGGTTGACCGGCACCCGGCAGGTGGCGCTCGACCAAACCGCTTACCGTTTCTATCAAAACCTGGACGCTGTCCAGCCGACCACAGCTTTGGCGGCGGAAAATACCGCGGCAACTGGCGTGGGCTTGGCCGATGTTATTCGCTTAAGACTGTCCGCCCAAGCCGGTCTGGACGATATCCTGGCCGGCGACTTGAGCTTTAAACTTCAGTTCGGCGCCGGTGCCAATTGTTCGGCCATTGGCAGCTGGACCGATGTCGGCGGGCTGAGTTCGAGCACTATCTGGCGGGGCTATAATAACTCCACCCCAGCCGACGGAGCGACTTTAAGCGCCTCGTTGCTTAACTCGCAAACCAATGCCCTTGAGTCTTATGAGGAAACCAATGATTCGGCCTTCAACCCCAACGATATCGACGCCGCAACCCGGGGCGAATGGGATTGGGTAATTTTTAACAACGGCGCGGCCGAGACCAGCCAGTATTGTTTTCGGCTGGCGACGGCGGCCGGCGACGTTCTGACCTACTCCCGCTACCCCCAACTCACCACCGCCACCGCACCCACTCCGGACGCGCCGACGTTCTATGACGACGATGGCGGGGTCAGCCAAGTCGCCTTCAATAACATCCGCCAGAACTCGACCACGCCGACTTACCGTTTGTCCGCTGCTAGCGGCGGTTACTTCAACCGTTTCCAGCTCGAGCTCAACACCGCCGCTAATTTTGGCGGCACCAGTTACGTCCAAACTTTCTCCGGCCTTTACGCGCCGGCCACCGCTTATAATCTGTTGGCTGATAGTTTGTCTCCCAGCTTGCCTACAACCAATGGTGTAACTTACTACGTCCGGGCCCGAGCATCGGGCAATGGGGGCAGTGGTTGGGGCAATTGGTTTAGCGGCACCTGGACTTACACTTATAAAAGCGCCGACGAAACCCCGGAGTGGTTCCAAACCACTGATACCCAGTTCCAGACAGGCACGCTTACAGACACTGTCGCTTCGAGCAACTCAGTAATTTTAGGTCCCGATATTTCAGCGACAGGTGGCACCATTGACGACAGCTCCGTTGCCGGATACCGATTACACGTATTTACGAGCGACGGTACTTTTGAGGTGACTTCGGGAACGGGCGATGTTGAAGTGTTGGTGGTAGCCGGCGGAGGCGGCGGAGGCAGTGCCGGCGGCACGGGCGGCGGAGGCGGCGGCGGTGCCGGCGGTCTAATCTTCGACACCGTGGCAGTTTCGGGGGGACAATATACCGTTACCGTCGGCGGCGGCGGCAGTGCCGGCAGCGGCTCTGCCGGGGGCAATGGCGGCAACAGCTTGTTCGACAGTCTTACTGCTCTTGGCGGCGGTGGCGGAGCGTTTGGTTCCGGAGAACCGAGTAACGGTGTCGATGGCGGTTCCGGCGGGGGCGCAAGAGGTTTCGTGGTGGCTGTCGGCGGTACCGGATTACAGCCAGGTTCCGGTTCCGGAGGTTTCGGGAATGATGGCGGCGACACCCCTAGCGGCGGTACAGGCGGTCCGGGCGGCGGCGGCGGCGGAGCGGGCAGCGTGGGCGGAGACGGTATAGGAACAACGTTTGTCGCCGGCGACGGCGGAGACGGAAGGGATTATTCTACGCAGTTTGGAACCGGTGTGGGAGCGAGCGGACTATTTGCCGGCGGAGGAGGAGGCGGACACGGAAATAATGCCGGTTCTTCCGGCGGGTCGGCAACCGCCGGCGGCGGCGCGGGAGGACTGACCAACGCCGTAGGTAGCACTGGCCAGGCCAACACGGGCGGCGGCGGAGGTGGGGGCGGTTCGAACAACTCAAACGGCGGAGCCGGGGGCTCTGGAATTATTATTGTCAGATACCCGCTCTATGCCCTAACTGGCACCATTACGTCCACTGAGATCGATTTTGACCGGGTGCCAAACATGGTCAGCTGGAATGATATCGACTTTTCAACCACCGAGACGAACGGGGACGTCAAGCTCAGTGTCTACTACACCGCCTCGACCGCTTGCGACACCATCATTCCCGATAGCGCCTTATCCGGAAATTCATCCGGCTTTGATGTTTCCGGCGGCTCAATCGACATTACCGGCCTTAACACCACGACTTATAATCGAATCTGTCTAAGAGCCTCACTCAGCTTTTCGGGCGGTACGCCACTTCTTAATGACTGGTCAGTCAGCTGGTACCCAACCAGCAATGACCCCCCTGATTCGCCCACTTCCTTAACCCAGAAAAAAGTTACCGGCGGCGCTACGATTTCAACCGGCGGCTGGACCAACGAGACGCAGGTCCAGTTTGAAGCCCAAGCCACTGACCCTGATAATCCGGACTCCTTAAGACTCTGTATCGAGGTCCAGCCCCTTGGAACTAATTTCACTAACGTCGAGACCTCATGCGGCAGCCCAGTGGCTTACTCCGGGTCCGCTGTGACCGTCAGCCACACGGTTACGGGACTAACTGACAATCAGCAGTACCACTGGCAGGCCCGCGTGAGCGACGTCATAAGCGAGAATTCAGCCTGGGTCAGCTACGGCGGCAACCCGGAAGCCGAACAGGACTTCGGCATAGACACTTCACCTCCCACCGGCACTGTATATGACGGCAGCACAGCAGGTGTCGATATTGATTTGAACAGTGGTAGTTTAAGTGAGCTCGACGCCAACTGGAATATCGATTCGGCAGTCTCGGGCTTAGGCAGTTACGATTATTCAGTAGGCACCAGTCCGGGCGCAATTGATATATTAGGCTGGACCAGCAACGGCACCTCGACCTCGGCTACTGCTAGTACTCTCAGTCTGAACACTTCCCAGCCCTACTACTTCAACGTTCGCACTACAGACAATGCCGGCAACCAAGCCGTAATATCGAGTGACGGCATCTTGGTGGCACCCACACTTAGCTTCAGCGCTTCGCCCGGATCTATTGCTTTTGCCAATCTAAACGCCGGCAATTCATATACCGATACCCAAAACGCGGTCTTAGCTACCAG
>DASWIF010000045.1 GCA_036397795.1 Candidatus Saccharimonadales bacterium | reverse complement strand
ATACGGTAGTACTTACTACTGACACGGCTGGCAACTATGTAGCTACTATCTCTAATGGTAGTGGTATCTCCGGCAGCTCCGCCACAGAAGGCGGCACGCCGACAATTGCGCTTGGTAATTTGACGGCGGATTGGGTGCAAGGCGGTGGGTTCGATATTGTGCTTGATCATGCCAGCTCTGAGCTGAGTATTCTAGAAAGTACGGGCGGAACATTCTATGGAAATATTGACATTGGAGATTTATCGGGCAATAGGACGTATACCTTCCCGGATGCTACCGGAGAAGTTTGTCTGACATCTGGCAACTGCGTAGGCGGAGGAGGCGGGGGAGCACCCAACGACGCTCAGTATTTAGCCCTGGCTCTGGACGGGGATTTATCTGCGGAAAGGGTTTTACAGCCAGGTTCGGGTATAGGTCTTAGCGACGGCGGTGCAAACGGCAACGCCACCTTATCTTTAGGTGCTCTGACGGCCAACTGGCAGCAGACCGGCGCCTTCGATATCGTTTTGGATAACGCTTCCTCCGAATTACAGATTTTGGAAAGCAACGGCGGAACTTTCTACGCCACCCTGGATGCCGGCGATTTGAGCGCCAACGTGACCTATCAACTGCCCACGGCCAGTGCCGGCACCTATGATATATGTACCACGGCCGGCAACTGTGTCGGTGCTGGCGGCGGCTCGGCGCCCAATAGCGCTCAGTATTTAACTTTGGCATTAGATGGCAACTTGAGTGCCGAGCGGGTATTTGCGGCCGGTGATGGCCTGAGCTCAACTGATGCCGGCGCCAACGGCAACTTGACGCTGGACGTCGACGTTGATGGCTCGACTATATCATTCAACGGCTCGGACGAACTGTTTATCCCTGATGAAGGTGTGACCAGCCTTCAGGTTGAAGATCTGAGCATCACCGGTACTGACATCGCTAACGACACCATCGCCCTAGGCACTAAGACCACTGGCAACTACGTAGCCACCATATCTAACGGCTCCGGTATCTCCGGCAGCTCCGCCTCAGAAGGCGGCACGCCGACAATTGCGCTTGGCAACCTGACTGCCAGCTGGCAGCAGACCGGCGCCTTTGACATCGTCTTAGATAACGCCAGTAGTGAACTGCAGCTGCGCGGCAGCGGGGGAGCGTTCTACGCTACCTTGGATGCTGGCGCTCTAACCGGGGACGAGACCTTTAACCTGGCGGCCGGTACGGCCGGAGACATCTGTACCACGGCTGGCAACTGTGTCGGTAGCGGCGGGTCCGCTCCCGACGACGCCTCTTATCTAGTACTGGGCTTAAGCGGCAACTTAAGCGCCGAACGGGTCCTGACTCCCGGGACTTCCATTTCCATCACCGACGGCGGTGCCAACGGCAACTACGACATTAATACCATCCAAGACATTAGAACTACCGCCAGCCCGACCTTCGCCAGCCCGACCTTCAGCGGTACCCTGGCCGTCCAGGGCGCTAGTGTCACCATCGGCGGGGCCGGTACTTTGGGACAACTAATACTTAATGACGGCTCGACCAACACGGGGATTATTGCTCTAGCCAACTTCGACGGCAACTACACTCTAACTGTTCCAAATCCGGGCGGGGCCGACAGCTTCTGTTTGCAGACCCTGGCCAACTGTGCCGGCGCGGCCCAGAACCTGTTTGCTACCATTGACGCCCCCAACGGCACGGACCCGGTAGCGGATAGCTCTACCGACACTTTAGCCCTAGCCGACGGCTCCAACATTACGGTGACTGGTGATTCGGGCACAGATACTATTACTATAGCCGTCGTAGCTTCTCCTAGCTTTACCAACCTAACAGTTAGTGGCACCTTAAATGCCAATGGCGACGTTAACCTAGGCAATGCCGCCGGTGATGTAATTACCGTTAACGGTACTCTGGCTGGAGCTACACCACTGGCGTTTGAAGGATTAACTACCGGCGACGGCTTCCAGACCTTCTTTGCTATTGCCGACCCCGGCGCCGACGCCACCTTGACCTTCCCCAACATTACCGGTGAAATTTCCGTCCTGGGCCAAACCATCGAGGACGCCGAAGTTTCCGACACCATTACCGTTGGCGCTTCCGGCTCAGTTGATGACAATGCTCTAAGCTCCAACGTATCTCTACTAGGCCAGACCATTGAAGGTAGTGAGATTACTAATGATACGGTAGTACTTACTACTGACACGGCTGGCAACTATGTAGCTACTATCTCTAATGGTAGTGGTATCTCCGGCAGCTCCGCCACAGAAGGCGGCACGCCGACAATTGCGCTTGGTAATTTGACGGCCAACTGGCAGCAGACAGGCGCCTTTGACATCGTCTTAGATAACGCCTCATCTGAGCTTAGAATCCTAGAGAGCGTAGGCGGCACCTTCTACGCCGGTATTGATGCCGGTGACCTTAGTAACGACACTACCGTATCTATACCAGACGCCGTGGGTGCTACCGACGTCTTCTGCCTAGTAACCCTAGCCAACTGTGCCGGTACGGCGCAAAACCTGTTCTCTACCATTGCTACCCCAGCCGGCACCAGTCCGGTGGCCGACAGCTCCACAGACACTCTGACTCTAGCTAACGGCTCAGGTATTACTATTACTGGAGATAGCGGCACCGATACCGTGACTATTGCCGCTACCTTGGGTACTACCGTAGACGGCTCTGAACTGGTTGACGGCACTATTGAAGAAGTAGACCTGGAGGTTACCAACGGACCCAGCGACAACTTTGTCCTGACCTACGACCAAACTTCAGGCGGCTTTACCTGGGTAGACGGTACTACCTTAGGGCTAGATACCTTTGCCGTAGTAGAAGTAGACGGCGTCGTCCAATCTGCCGGTGCTCCGACCCTGGACTTTGACGGAGCCGACTTCCTAGTCTCTGAAACTCCAACCGACAGCTTTGACATAACTATCCAATCCGAACGCATTGAGGATATTACCGGCGCTATGCTATCTGGCAACACTGAGACCGGTATTACCGCTACTTACCAAGACGGGGACGGGACTATTGATCTAGTAGTAGCCAACCTGGAAGACCTAGCCGGTACTCTGGACATAGCCTCTGGCGGTACCGGAGCTACCACCTTAAACAACCTTATTACCTTAGGTACGCATACTACCGGCAACTACGTAGCGGATGTAACTGCCGGGACAGGCCTTGCGGTCAGCGGCTCGGCCGGAGAGGGATGGACGCCCAGTATTGCCCTCCAATACACGGCTACCGTTGGAGCCGACCCAGGCTTAAACGCGGGTGAAGCCATATTTGGTACGACAGGCTTGATATTTGAGGGCTCATCCGGCGGTGCAGATAACAATGAAACCTTATTGACTGTCACCAACCCTACAACAGATAGAACAATAACTTTGCCCAATGCTTCCGGCACCGTGTTGCTAGATACAAATACTTTGTTCACTATTACAGACGGAGTTACCCCTCAGGATATATTGCAGGGCAATACCATGACTTTTGCCGATGGCACTGATATCAACGTTGTGACCTCGGCTACCGATACTGTAACCATAAACAATACGTCCACCTTGGCCTCGGTAACTGGCAGGGGAGCCACAACTACAACTTTGGTCAATTTGGACGGCGGTATAGCTGTTGATTCCGCCAATTTTACGGTCAACGGTACGACCGGAGCAGTTCTGACCGCCAGTACGATTACCGTCCAAGGCGCGTCGGTATCTATTGGTACCACGTCTCAGGCTGCGTCGTTGATACTAAATGACGGTACGTCCAACACTGGCACTATTTCGTTAGCTAACTTCGACGGCGACTACACGTTGACCGTACCCAACCCTGGCGGGGCGGATACTTTCTGTTTGGAAACTCTGGCTAATTGCGCCAACTCATCCGTTACCCTGCAGGAGGCTTATGATGCCGGCTCCGCCGGCGACCAAGTAATAGCCCTGGACAGTACCAATGACTCGGTTATATTCCGCAATCCCAGTTCTTCCGGTTCAGACAGCGGGTACGTGTTCAGCGTGGACCAGCTAAATACCGGCAACGTGGACGGTGTCAGAATAAACAACGCTGGTACGGGCAATCTCCTAAGCCTATACGATAGCGGCGGTTTAGTTTCTAGCATTGCAGATGGCGGGCACCTGCTGGCTAACAATTCGGCTACCGGAACCACCGGCAATACCGAATCAACTCTTCGTGTAGATGTTACGGACATCACGTTGGACGCAGATGTCTTTAGCGTCAACGATGTCATATTCTTTGACAACGCCGGGCAGGATTACTTTACCCGGATTACGGTTGATAACTCTGATGGAACTTACAGCGTATGGCCTGCCGTGTCTTACGACGCCGATGTGACCGTTACCAGGTACAATATCCAGAATTTCGGTGCCACTGCCAGCGATTATTCCACTCTCAGCAATCGCTTCTTCCAAGGCTCCTTCCTGGGGGGAATAACTGTTGGTGCAGGCACGACCACCCTCAGCAATGGACTGCTGACGAGTACCAGCAACTTAGGCTTGCAAAGCAACGGGTATACGGCTTATCTGCCGCAAATTGACGGAACTTTGACCGTCACGCTAGGCGGGGGCGGAGGAGGTGAACAAGCCTTTGGTTTGACTGGCGGCGAGCAAACCTGGCAAGTCCCAGCCGGTGTTTATCAGATTAACTATGTAGTCTCAGCCGGAAGTGGTAGCGGTGGAAGCGGAGGATTGGGCGCCACAGTTGAGGGCTCGTTGGATGTTAACCCTGGCGAGACACTTTATATATACGTGGGTGGATCCGGCGCTAACGGCGGATATAACGGGGGCGGTGTTGGCGGCGGCGGCGGCGCATCAGACATACGCTACGGCGGTAACACATTAAATGACAGAGTGATTGTAGCTGGCGCCGGCGGCGGCGGCGCGGGTTGTGGTATTAGCGGCGGCGCCGGTGGTACGCCAAACGGCGGCGACGGCGGATTTGGCGGTGGCAGTGGTGCGACCACATCAACGCCGGGTAGTGGTGTTGGCAGCGGGCAGGACGGCGCACTAGGCATCGGTGGTAATAGCGGCAACCTTGTCGATACCGGCGGAGGCAGCGGTCTCTACGGTGGCGGCGGTAACTCGAGCGGCAGCTGTGTCTCAGGCGGAGGAGGCGGCGGCGGTTCGTCATTAGTGCCGATTGGCGCATCAGTTAACGCCGACCATTCAGGTAACGGCGAGATTACCCTTAGCTGGTTAGGCAGCGGAACCAGCGGGGTTATACCTGTCTTTGGTAGCAGTAATTCTCTGCTTGACTCGTTTATTACCCAAGATGTTGACACAGTGTACGTGAACTCCACACTCGAAGTAACCAGTGGCACTGAGGGCGACAGCGTCCTTAGGGTCGTGGCCGACACAGATAATAACGATGAAAATGACAACCCCCGGATTGATTTGACTCAAGACGGCGGGACGGTGACCGCCAACGTTGGACTAGTCGGTGACGCCGGCCAGATATTCACAAACTCTCTAGCCAACGCCGCATACTTCCGTCAGGCCTACTCGGCCGGCGCCCTACAACTGGCCACCAACGGTGCCGCCCGCTTGACGGTACTGAGTACCGGTCTGGTGGGTATCGGCACCAACGCGCCTACCACCGCAATGCTGGACGTGGCCGCCGCCACCCACGCGCTGCGTCTGAGAGCGGGGGGTGGTTCAACCGATGTTGTTGATAACCAAATCCTGATGTCCTACGACGGTACTACCAGCTACACCCATGCCATTAAGACACGCCACAATTCTGGCAGTCCCAACCAGAATGCTATTGACTTCTATGTCTGGAACCAAGGTGTCGATGCCGTGGGCACAGTCGGTACTCAACAGGTCTTTACGGTTGATGGAGCCAATACCGGTTCAATCGGGGTGAACACGGGCACCAACGCCCTCACTGCTAATCTGGTAGTCAATAACTCGACTTCCACGGCGAATATAGTCCTGATTCAAGATAACGGCACGCCAGTCTTTACCATTGCTGACGGGGGAGCCACTACCGCCGCTTCTACTCTGGCTGTCCAGGGTGCTTCCGTGACAGTTGGCGGAGCCAGCCAGCTTGGTTCGCTCATTCTGCACGACGGTAACGGCCAGACCATAACCATCCAAAGCGCCGACCAAACCGGCAACCAAGTCTTAACCATCCCGATTACGGCTGGTGCGGATACCTTTTGTCTGGAAACCTTGGCAAATTGTACTGGCGGAGGCGGCAGCGGAATTGAAGTAACCGGATTGGACTCGGGTGATAACTCAGGCACGTCAGCCACAACGGCCTCCATAGCAGTAGATGCCGGCGATCTAGTACTGGTATCAGTAGCCAATTTCCGGTCTTCTGGTAGCGCCAATACGCCCAGCTTGTCGGGACTCGGCATCACTTGGTCTTCAGAGAACGTGTCCTTTGGTAGCGACTTCGAAGAGAATACGTACTTCTGGGGTATAGCGCCCACCACGACCTCAGGCACATTGAGCATAACCTTCGGCGGCCAGTCACAAACCGAAATCGCCTGGACCGTCGCCAAAGCCACTGGCCATAGCCCGACGACACCGATTGTCCAATCGCAATCGAATTCGGTATTCGAGCAAACCAGCATGGATGTGGCCATGAACAGTCCGGCAAACGAAGCCTCGGTGTTTATAACGGGTTCTTACTTCTTGCCGGACACGGAGGCGGGAGAGGCTGGCTATACGGAGCTATATAGCTTCGATACCGGCGCGGCAGCCCACCACCATGTGCAATACGGAGCCGCCGGCCTTACTTCCAGCCCTGGGGTCACCGGGATTGACGGCGGTACTGATATCTCCGGCGGAATCGTAGGTCTAGAAATCGTCGCCAGCGGCTCAGTCGTGGGTGGCGCCAGCGAATGGACCGATGGCGGTACTTTCTTGTTCCCAGCCGATCTCTCCGGCGCTGAAGACATCGTCATTGGTGCCACCACCACCGGCGCGGCCGATATCTGGCTGCAAGCTACTGGCGCGGCTGTATTCAACGAACAGGGTGCTGATGCTGACTTCAGAGTTGAAGGTACAGGCCAGGCTAACGCCTTGTTCGTCCAGGGCAGTGACGGATTCGTCGGTATCGGTACGGGTACACCTGGCCAAGAACTTGATGTAAATGGTCAGATAAGGTACATCGCCGCTACGGCCGACAACAATACAACACAGTGCAGGAACTCTAGTGGTGATTTGGCAGGTTGTACGTCGCTAGCCAAATTCAAGGACAGCGTGAAGGATTTAAATCTAGGCTTGAGTACCGTACTTCAATTGAACCCGGTAAGGTTTGACTGGAACTCCATGCTCGGCTCGCCCAAAAACGTCTATCAAGATCTAGGCTTCATCGCCGAGGAAGTAGCCCAAGTAAATCCTCTGTTGGCCAGGTATAACCAGGAAACCGGCGAGCTAGAGGGTGTCCGATACAGCCAAATGACAGCTCTGCTGACAGAAGCCGTCCAGGAACAGCAGTCAATAATCGACAGCCATGCTAGTGATATACATACGCTTAAGGCGCAGATTGCCTCTGGCAACGATTTCAACAGCCTTAATGTTTCAGGCAAAACTAAGATAAGCGAACTGGTAGTTAATGGCACCGCTAGAGTCGGTAAGCTGTTGGTAGAAGAATCAGCTACTGTAAATCAGAACTTGACGGTCAAGGGCAAGACCATAGTTCAAGACATACAAATATACGGCAAGATTATTACGAGCGGTGATAAACCGAAAGTTGCTTTGGGCGAGGTGCTTGCTGCCAATGACTCGGTAACGATTAAAGGAAATGATAGTGCCGGAACTTTAACCATAGCCATTGGCCAAGACAGCGAGATTAACAAAGGAGACACCCTGGCAAAAGTAACCTTTAGCCAAGCCTATGACCAAGTACCGAGAATAAGCCTGACCGGGACAAATCTGGAAAGTACAACGCTACCGGTCTTCGTAGAGAAATCCGCTAAAGGGTTCATTCTTAAGGCAGCTATAGCTGCCAAGCCAGGTAGAACCTACAAGTTTGACTACATAATCGTGCAGTAGTTGTGATTGTAACTACGCTTCTTCCAATCTGTTACGCTAGTGCTTGAGCCGCAAGTTGTGTGATAATAAACAAAAGATATGAATGTAATTGCAGTAGCCAATCAAAAGGGCGGGGTAGGCAAGACTACCACTGCCGTTAACTTGGCAGTTTATCTGGCCGAGATGGGCCACAGGGTACTGCTTATTGATTTGGACCCTCAAGCCAACACCACCAGCGGACTGGGTCATAGTTCGTCAGGCCACACTGTCTATGATTTGCTTATGGATAGGGTAAAAGCCGATAAAGCCGTGGTAGAGACCGTCCACGACGGTCTTCTACTTCTGCCGGCCTCTCCAGATTTGGCGGCTTCGGAGGTAGAGTTGGTGCAGGAGCTGGGCCGGGAGTACAAATTGAAGGGCATTATCAGCCAGTTTGACGTGGACTACATAATCATAGATTGTCCGCCAAGTTTGGGCCTACTGACAATAAATGCTCTGACGGCTGCAAATCAGGTCATAATACCCGTCCAGGCCGAGTTTTATGCCTTAGAAGGCGTCTCACACCTAATGGATACAATTAACAGGGTAAAACTGGCGTTAAATCAGGATTTGGAAATATTAGGCGTGCTGCTGACCATGCATGATAAGCGCACAAGCTTAAGCGGGGACGTTCATGCCGAGATTACCAGACACTTTGGGAACAAGGCTTTCGACGTAGTCATACCGCGCAACATAAGGCTGGCTGAAGCTCCCAGCCACGGCCAGCCGATAAAGACATATGACAAGAGGTCAAAAGGGGCAAAATCTTATCAGAAACTAGCAAAAGAAGTGCATAAACGAGCATCAAAACAGGAGGTAAAACATGTCTAAATCAAACAATAGGGGGTTAGGCAGAGGACTGGATTCACTCATACCGGACCAAATTGACCCGAACTTAGACCCTACGCACAAAGATGATAAAGCTGTATCCCGAACACAAGATTTGTTCATCTCTGACATTAAACCAAACCCTGAACAACCGAGGCGGGGCATGCGAACAGAAGAATTAGAGGAACTGGCTAGTTCAATAAAAACCCATGGAATACTCCAGCCGATTGTGGTCGTGTCTCAAGGTTCTAGCTATACTATAATAGCCGGTGAACGCCGCTGGCGGGCAGCTAAAACTGCTGGTCTTAAAACTGTGCCAGCAATTATAAGAACCTTGAGCGACCAAGCAAAACTGGAGATTGCCCTGATTGAAAACATCCAGCGCCAGGAGCTCTCGCCTCTGGAGCTGGCGACGGCTCTGACCAAACTGAACCAACAATTTAACCAATCTTGGGATGCCATAGCCAAACGTCTAGGCAAGGGGGCTAGCACTGTCAGCAATGTGGCCA
>DASWIF010000044.1 GCA_036397795.1 Candidatus Saccharimonadales bacterium | reverse complement strand
CAAGTTGAGCTCGACAAGCTGGAAAAGCAAGACACGCGAACCGAAGCGTTTAACGACCTGCAGCGCAAGTATCAGCAGATTATGGACCAGCGCGCCAAGCTACGCGAAGAGCAGCTGATGCTTCAAAATAAAATTGAACTGGCCAAACACCGGCAAACCGAGGTTCCCCTGCCCATGCCGGTTGCCCAAATTATTCAGCGGCTTAAAGAAATTGATAAACTGGAAGCTAAACTGCTGCAGAATTTGAATAGCCGCGAACCGGCCAAGCTGGCCCAGGCGATTGAAGACGGCCATGAACTCGGCCGGCTGCTGCGAGAACTGATTGCCAAGCTTGAAAGTCCCGAGATTAAGCAAAACGTGGCCGTCAAGCTTGACCCGACACTGATTAAAGATTTGGAAGCCGCCACCAAAGATTTAAGGGAAATGGAAGTTCGGCTGGCCACGGCTCAGGCAGAGCTTAAAAAATTCAACCAAACCGAACAGCAGCAGAAAGGCAGTTTTTTTGAGCTCCAGCGGAAATTTCAAAAACACCAGGCCGAGTATAATACCGCCGCCGGTCAGGTTAGTGAGCTGCGGGTTGAGCAGGCTAAGCTGGAAGCTCACCAGCAGGATCTTGAGCACGAAATTAAAGACGAGCTGGGCGGCACAGACTGGTTGCAGGCGGCTCAGGCTCAAAAGACAGATACGGCCGAGCTGAAATCAACTATTAGTAAGCTTAAACACCAGCTTGAGCTGATTGGCGGCATTGATCCCGAAGCGGTCAAAGAATACGAGGAAACCAAAACCCGGCACGATTTTTTGGCCGGGCAGGCCGAAGATTTGCGCCGTTCCATCAAGTCACTCGAAAAAGTCATTACCGAGCTTGACGATAAAATTCAGGTTCAGTTTGACACGACTTTCAAACATATTAATACGTCATTTCAAAAATTCTTCAAAATATTGTTTGATGGCGGCAAAGCCGAATTGAAACTGATTAAAGAAGACCCCGAAGAGCAGGCCAAAAAAGAAGCCTTGGCCAAGGCTCAGGCGGCCACCGCGGTCGGCGGTTTAGACGAAGCCACAGTCGAAGCCGACCAAGTTAACGCCGAGAGCAGCAGTATTTTAGACAAACTCATGGCCGGCGAAGAGCAGATTTCGCCCAAGAAATTTTTGAAAAAACGGACCGGCAAAGTCGTGACCGGCATCGACATCATGGCGACTCCGCCGGGAAAAAAGGTTAGTACTATCACCATGCTCTCCGGCGGCGAGCGGTCATTGGCGTCTATTGCTCTGATTTGCGCCGTGATTTCTTCCACTCCCCCGCCGTTTGTGATTTTAGATGAAGTCGACGCCGCGCTGGATGAAGCCAACTCGCAGCGGTTCGCGAAAATTTTAAACGAGCTGGCCCACCAAACCCAGTTTATTGTCATTACCCACAACCGAGCCACCATGCACGTGGCCAATATTCTATACGGCGTGACCATGACCAAAGACGGCACGTCCAAACTGCTGAGTCTTAAGTTTGAAGAAGCGGCGCAGATTGTTAGGCAGTAGGGAGAGTTGACAAGTTGGTAAGTTAACAAGTTGGTAAGTTAGCAAGTTAGCAAGTTGGTAAGTTTATAAGTCA
>DASWIF010000043.1 GCA_036397795.1 Candidatus Saccharimonadales bacterium | reverse complement strand
GGTGGTGAGATAAAGGTTCGTAGCTCCTTCAACCACGTCGTCTGAGTCTTTGGTCGCTAGCCAAGTGTCGGCTCGAGCATCGGTGTGGTATTGGCTGTGGTCGTCGTCACTAAGACCGCCGAGGGCGCCGTGGTCGGTTACCAGATTGGTGTCAACGTAGTTTCGGGTGGCGGCGTCCTGCATGCCGATCGGCTCGGCCACATTGGTAATCCGATTAGTACCGAGGTTGAAGTTACCGGTAGCGGTAACACTACCGTCGGCTAACCAATCGCCGGCTCCCGCCGGGGTACCAGGTACCCAAGCGGTTCCGTTATAACTCAAAAATTGCCCAGAACTGGCTCCGGCTACGCTGGTGTCGCTTAAATCATCAAGGGATAAATCGTGAGTACCGTCTGCGCTGTGTTGTTGGCTTAAAAAATCATTGAGAATGTCACCCCACTGTCCTTGGTCGCCACCTGGAGTTGGTAGTCTGGCCATGTTTAGGCGTTCCGCTTCTTGCCACCATACGCTGATGAGCCGTAAGAATCATCGCCACCTTTTTTACCAAAGGATTTGCCGATTGAATCAATCGCTCCAGTGACGCCGGCTATACCGACTAACGCCGTGCCGGAGTATTGCAAAAATTCTTTGCGGGACATTTTGGCTTGCAAAATATTTTTCTTTAGATTTTTTTGTCTTTTTTGTCTCATCTTTAGTCTCTCTAATGCTTAAGTGGTAGTATGCATAAAATACTTATGCTAGTCAAGCTCAGCACACGATGTCCATTATCCGGTCGCGAAACACCGTACTTGACGTCGGTTGACGCGATGGTTTCCGAATCGACGCCCGAAGCCCGGCCTGTCGCCGGCTAAATTCTTGACGGGTCGGCCGGTTGTCAGTTTCAAGAGGCATAAAACCATCAATCGCTGGCCCGCTGGTTCTCACTGGTGGTGTCTGGGCGCTTGGTTTGGGCCGGTTACCGTCACTGATTTCGGCCAGGACCTCGTCAAAAGCGATGGTGGGCTCGGCTCGGCTCGATTTAACGGCCGGCGTGAATTTATCAAATCGGTTGCGGTTATTAACCCAGACTAGGCCGACGCCCGTCTGATACAGCAAAACCATCGGTACGGCCATCGCTGACTGGTTAAGCGGATCTGGGGTGGGCGTTAATATGGCGGCCACCACAAATGAAACAAGTACGACATGCCGTTGATATTTCATTAGTTTGACCGGTTTGAGCGGCGTAAATTTGTTTATTATCCAAACTATCAGCGGTATTTGGAACAGCACCGCAAAACCGCCGAGATAAATACTAACAAAAGACAAGTAGTTATCAGTTGTAATCAACGATTCTATCTGATCGCTACTGAAGCCCCGTAAGAAGCTTAAGGCCGGCGGCAACGTGATAAAATAGGCGAACAAAACACCCAAGAAAGCCAAAATGGATGATACTAGTGTCAGCTTGGCCAGGGAAAAGCCGGCTTTGTTGCTGATTGCCGGTTGGATGAATAACACGATTTGCCGGAGTAAAACCGGCAGGGTGATAATAAAAGCGGTTAGAAAAATCAGACTAAGAGTAAAATTCAGCCCGCCAGCTGGGGAAGTATAAACCAGGGTGTCATTTAGTGGTTTGATCAACCAAGTCGTCAATTGAGCGTTAATCAAATAAGCGCCGATACCAGCCGCGATAAAAATCAAACCGACCTTAAAAAACCGATTTCGCAACTCAATTAAATGTTCGACTAGTGTACCTGTTTGTTCCTGCATTTTTGTTTTTTAAAGTTTTTGTTTTAGCTTAAAACGTCTACTGGTTGGACTTTTCGTCCTTGTCTTCTTCCGACATCCCTTTTCTCATTTCTTTCATCGACTGACCCAGGCTTCTGGACAGTTCGGGCAGTTTTTTACCACCAAAAAGAAGCAACAGGATGGCGAGAATGACAATTAGTTCTGTCGGGCCGAGACCTAAAAGGCCGAACGTGCTTAGCATGCTTACTCCGTTTTATTTACTTAAAGTACTCGTTAGATACTACACCACATAACGATTAATTTAAAGGATTTTCCGGCTCGATTCCGTCATTGCAGTCTAATTGATTACCCGCTCTAAAAGATTACCGACGAAATAGGCCACGCTGGCCGCAATGGCGCCTAAAACGAGGGTTTCGGCTATAGCCAACAATTTTGGTTCCTTGGCTATATAACTTTTAACCCAGCCAATGCCGCCAAACGCCAAGGCCGCTAATATCGACGACAATAAAAACTGATTGTCAAGCTCCAGATCAGCGATCAGATCCAAAATATAAACCAGCACCGGCACGAAACCTACCAACACGAAGGCGGCGAACGTCGCCAGGCCGACTTTTATGGGCTCTTTTTTGAAACGTAAGTCCGTTTCCATCGCCTGTTCTGATTTTTGCGCCAGATAGGCGCTGATGCCCATTGAAAAACCGTCGGCCAGCAAATTGGCTAGACCTAAGATAATTATGACCGAGCTCTCAAGTCCGGCGCCGACGGCTGCCGCCACAACCGCAAAAGTCGTGACAATACCATCGATTCCGCCGTAAACGAACTCGCCCAAATATGTTTGAATTCTGCGCTGAAACACCTAAAAAGTATCATATCAGCAAATACCCGTTCCAGCGTATAATTAATAGCCGATGACAAAGCTGACGTGGTTTATCATTGTAACAGTAGTAGTTTTGGGAATCATATCCGGATTTTTTTGGCTGCAAACCCGAGACGACTCACGCGACAACCAATCCGTGACGTCCCAACCAACCGCCCCCCTGATGCTGACGGTTCACTTTTCAAAATCACCAGAGAGTTATGACGATTTTGAATTTACCTCGTCGGTTAGCCGTGAAGTCCAAGCCGGAGATGTCTATCAATCAGCCCTCGAACAACTGCTTGCTGGCCCCACCGAGGACGAGCAAGCCGCCGGTTTGTTTAACCCTATTAGGTTGGCTGCCGGCTCCCGCTGCGACGGCGGTGGGGACTTTACGCTTAGATTGGTTGGTGAGGATTTAACGATTCGTTTCTGCCGTCAAATCGAATCAGCCGGAATCGGCGACGACGCCCGGGTCAATGCGGTAATCAACCGGACAATCGAGGCTAACGGCGACAATCCGCCAAATGTAATTATTCTCGATGCTAACGGCGGATGTTTCGGTGATTTAAGCGGTCAAGATAACTGCCTCAATTAGTAGAGTGATGCTGCCGACGCTGACCATCAGCATTGAGCCCATACCCAACGGTTTTATAGTCGATATCGGCGCCGACGATATCGCGCCCGCGCTAGCAAACAGGTTTTTTTAAGTCAGCACCCGCGATGGCCTCATCGGTCACGACACCTTCGTACTCTTTGGTCTTTCTGGTTTCAAACAAGTTGGTCGTAACTAAAAGCACGGCCTTTTCATTTTTTGGTCGGGGCGAGAGGACTCGAACCTCCGACCCCCGGCTCCCAAAGCCGGTGCGCTAGCCAACTGCGCTACGCCCCGCTGTCGCTTCGCTAAAATACTCAATAACCAATAACCAAATTACAAGTACTATCCGCAAGCGAACAGGGGTGATTATAGCATGCTGTCATCTATTTATCACAGCACCTGCCTCGGCTCGTCCCTTTGTCTTAATTTGCTCCGATACGATAAATACCATGAGCTAACCTAAATTCATTTCAGATTCTAGCGAGTACTGCCAAAAGATGAAAACCATGAACCCGAACATTCCCATCCGCCGGACGACGGCGGATGGGGCGGCGCTCAGATTTTTCATTGGCGGAGCGTTACTTGGCGTATTCCTCGGCCCGGGTCTCCCGAATGACATTAACTTTGACGGTGCCCGGGTAGTTCATGGTCGATTCGATTTTTGTCGCAATATCACGCGCTACTTTGATCGCACCCAGGTCGTCAATCTCCCTCGGCCGGACAATCACCCGGACTTCTCGACCGGCACTTATAGCGTAGGCTTTATCGATGCCAGCAAAGCCAGTCGCCACATTTTCCAGCTCGCGCATTCGCTCGGCAAAGTTTTCGGCGCTGATGTTGCGAGCCCCGGGACGAGCAGCCGAAATAGCGTCGCAAACTCTAACTACTAAGGCTTCAGGCGTAGTAGCATCGATGTCATCGTGATGGGCCTCAATGGCGTGGGCGACCTCTTCCGGCAAACCGTACTTACGAGCTAGCTCGCCACCAATGTGATGGTGCTTGCCCTCGACTTTATGGGTCAGGGCTTTACCAATATCGTGCAGCAGGGTGGCTTTTTTAGCGACGGCCACGTCGGCGCCGATTTCTTCGGCGATCATACCCGCCAGGTGAGCCATTTCCGTCGAGTGTTTCAATACGTTTTGCCCGTAGCTGGTTCTGAACTTCAACTCGCCCAAATAACGCATCAGTTCCTTGGGGATGCCGACCACGCCGACTTCGCGGCAAGCGTCCTCGGCAGCGATGTCAATATCCTTGTCGATCTGCTTGCGGGCTTTTTCCACGACTTCTTCAATCCGGCCGGGGTGGACCCGTCCGTCCTTGAGCAGCATTTCAATCGCCAGACGGGCAATTTGCCGCCGTATCGGGTCAAAGCTAGAGAGGATGATCATCCCGGGCGTGTCATCTACCAGCACGTCGACTCCGGTTTCTCGCTGAAAAGCTTGGATGTTACGACCCTCTTTGCCGATAATGCGGCCCTTCATCTCTTCGTCCTCCAGCTTCACCGCCGTCACCGTCCGCTCGGCCGTAACGTCGCTGGCCAGTCGTTCCATGGCGGTTAAAATCACCATTTGGGCTTGTTCTTCGGCGCTTTCAGCGGCGGCATTTTTGAGCTTGGAAATCAACCCTTTTAAGTCTTCCTTAACGTCCCGCTCGGTCATTTTTAGCAGGTGATCAACCGCGTCTTTCTTCTTCAATTTGGCAATCTTTTCCAGTTTCTCTTGTTGTTTTTCCCGGATCGTGCGGATTTCGTTTTTCAGCTCTTCAATTTCCGTCTCACTGGCCCGCAGCCCCTCGGCCCGTTTATCCAGTTCGTCCAATTTTTTATCTAGCGCGACTTCCCGCTCCCGGACTTTTTCTTCGATCTTTTTGACTTCTTTTCTTTGGTTGTCGGCCTCTTGCCTGGCTTCGTCTTTTAGGTTTGCGGCCTCGTCCTTGGCCTCGATTACCAGCTGATTGGCCTCGCCCTTGGCTTTTTCTACTTCTTTTTTGGCCTTGTTCTCAACGTCGCCTAACCGCCGCTTGGTGGCGGATTGGGACGCCACAAAACCGGCACCCAGGGCAGCGGCGCCCACAATGAGCGTAATTGGCTCCATTATCTGTCCTTTCCTCTTGGCTACTAGCAAAAGCTACCCGCGGCTGGCCAGTTGACTCCTGACCCAAAATTTATCAAACCCGGCTAGCTTTGGTTTTCGCCACGATACAAAAATTAATGACTGAATCGGACCTCTTCAAAAAACTCTGTCCTAAGAAAATTGTACTTTTTTAACTCGCTAAAAACAATAAATTTGTTATTTTCGCGGCTTTGTTATGTTCGGCCGTCGACCGTAATGGGGTAGGGCGATTTGCTCGTTTTCACCAGCTAACAACCGTCTTATGCCGTCTTGGATCCAGGCCTCAGCGTCCGAGCCAACCACCGGAATTCTCAAGCCATATGCCAGGGTATTCGCTACCGTTAAGCCAATTCTCAAACCAGTAAACGAACCCGGTCCCTTAAAGCCTACAACTCCGTCAATATCGGCAAATTCTAGGCCGTTTCTTTTTAACAGGTCATCAATTTTAGCTAGGATCGTCAACGACAACTCCCGATGGGCCCGCCAGACTTCATAGTCTGTTTGCTCCAGGCTCTCAAATAAGCCGATCTCGGCGTCGGGTTTGTCGGTTCTAATGGTCAAAATTTTCATGACAGGTTTCGTAACAAGTGTTGGTGTCTAACTCCGGCGCTCAACTCAAACCGCCGAGCGTTTTCGCCGGTTACGCTTATTCTGACCCTCAGCCGGTCTTTAGGCAACCGATTTTTAACGATATCCGACCACTCAATCACGGTTACTGCCGCTAGATCGTCCAGGCTCTCCGCCAGTTCGTCGGCCATGATACCGGCTTCATTCAGCCGATAGAAATCATAATGATAAATTTTACCTATCAGGCTTTGATACACCCGGCTAATGGTAAAGGTCGGGCTGGCTACACCGTCTTTGGCTCCGGCCCCCCGGGCCAAGCCGCGCACTAGGGTTGTCTTGCCGCCACCGAGATCACTAATCAACTCGACTAGCTCGCCGCCTCTAAGATTTCGGCCGAGCTTGGCGCCTAGACTCAAGGTAGCGTCTAAGTTGGTGGAATCGATTACCAATGTCGTAGCGGTACTCATATCCCGCATAGAGTAACGCCATCGAGCCGACTCCCGCAACTACCGTTGTGTTCATGGCTGCCTCGGTTTCGGCCGGATCTTCGTACTCGTTCCGGCCATCGGCGCCAGCGGCAAACACACTGCCCTGGCTTAGCCCGTTAGCGCCGGTCGACGCGCCGGCCGACTCCGGACCGGTTGGCAAAAGTTGGTTTGCCGCCCCGGGAGTGGGTGATCCTGTCCATTGCCACTGTCCGCTGATGTTCGCCCATGTAATATTTGGCTTGGCGTCGGTGTAGGTTGGCGTCTCAAACACGACGTTGCCAGCCGGATCCAGCAATCTGGCGGCACCGGTGCTGTTGCTCAACACTAAGTTGCTATCGATGGAATAGACCGCTAGATACTGACCGGCTTTGAGGCTAATATTCGGCAGCGCGAACCGATAGCTGAACTTAGCGCCGGTTTCGATGACGTAATCCTCCAAATCCACCGCCGTTTTGTTGGGGTTATAAATTTCCACGAACTCATCGTCCGCGTCGGTTAAGGGCTTATCCGGATCAATCATCAGCTCAGTAATCTCGACCTTCAAAAACTTGCCTTTCGCTGCCGGTGAACCGGCGTTTGGAGTTGTTCCGCCACTCGTGTGATTGCCACTACCACCAGATAAGTCTGGCAATGGCTCGTCAAGCTCTATCGGCTCGGCCCGTTCTGGGCTCGGCGCCAAGCTGATGCTAAAGTCTTCAAAATCGTTGTTAGTATCGATAAAGTGGCCATCTTCATTCAGCCGGCGCTTTAGACTCTGTCCTTTGTCCGGCGCCGGTGCGGCCAGCTGCTGCGGCTGGGCGGCATCGCCCCACGCCAGCTCGTCCAGAACCGACTCAATACTGTCTGATACCAGCAGCAAGCGTAAATGACCGCCGCTGGCCGCTAAGCCCAAACCGGTAAAAATATCGGCATTTTCGACCAGATCATCAGTGGCAATCAAGTAGTGGCCCCTAGGTTGCAGCTCGCCAACAAGGGTCGTCTTAGTTAGCCAGTTAGTGCCAGTAGCCGACAAATATTGCAATTTTAGTGTCGTTTGTTGATTGTCAATTAGCTGATGACTCGGGTTGTATAGTTCCACAAACTCTGCCGAAGCATCACTAAGCGAGCCGGTCATAACCTCAGTAATAAGCAACAGTGGCGGCAAGGTCGTCGAGCCGCCGTTTTGGGCCACAACCGGACCTAAGACCAGCAAAGCCGCGATGATACCAGCTTTAATTCGCTTCCCCATGAAATTAAAGTATGTCATCAATTAATTTTATGCAATCATAAGCATGTTTTGTCTATAACGTGCTTAAGCTACAATAGTACTTATGCTAGTTCTAAATAACAAACTGATCGGTACCGACGTCGCCAGCGTCCAGGCGTCGCATAAAGTCGGGCAGGTGAGCGGTTATTTGATCGACCCGCGCCGCCTGGAAGTAATGGCGCTCTACGTCAAAACCCGGCTCAACCCCGCTCCGCTGATTCTCCACACCGTTGACATCCGCGATTTCTCCAGCCAAGGCGCGATCATTGACCATAACGAACAGCTAATGGAACCGGATGGGCTCGTCCGGCTAAAAGAAGTGGTCGATATTGACTTTCAACTGATCGATAAACCGGTTTTAACCGAAGACGGCCGGCGCCTGGGCAAAGTCAACGGTTTTGCGTTTGACACTTTGGGCTGGAAAATAATGCGGATCAACGTCCGCCAGACAGTAACAAAAAGCCTATCTACCACCGAGCTGATTATCCACCGGCAGCAAATCGTCAAGGTCAGCGATACCGAAATCGTGGTCAAAAGCGCGACGGTTAAAACCAGCCGCGGCTGGTCGCTTAAAAAACTGTTGTTCGGCACCGCCAAACCGGCCCTGAATCCCGACTCGTCATCGATAACGGATGAATAATCAAAATTAATTATATAACTAAGTTATAGTAATTATATAGTTTTATTAACAGATATATAGTTTGTTTTTTCTCTGTTATATCTGCGGCTGTTTCATTAATTATATAACTATGTCTAGAAAATTATATAGTCTCATTAGTCCGCCAAAGCTCGCTTGATTACATCGTAACTAAACCCCTGGCGCGCCAAATAAGCCATCAACTTTTGTTGGTCTGCATACCGCTGCCCGCGCCGTGCGATTACGGCTTTGGCCGCCGCCAAGTCATCGAGTTTAGCCGAATCCAGACTCTCGGCGATAATTTCTTGCGGCACGCGCTTTTGCAATAGTTCCTGCCTCAGCCGGTATTTTGATACGGGCTTGAGCAGCCGGCGGTTTCTGATCCACATCTCGCTAAATTTGTTGTCGTCAACATAATTATATAATTTTAGTTCTTCGACAATTCGTTTCTTTAGGTCCTCATCATCAGTTTTTTTGCGCAAGTACTCATTTATTTCATATTCTGAGCGCGACCGCAGACTGAGCCATTTATAGACCAGATCCCGGAGTTTGCCATAGGCCATGTCCGTCTTGAGGCGGTTTACTTCCGGCGGCTTCAACTCCTGTCCGACTTTCAGGCCCAACTGCACCAACTGATCCCGGGCCAGGGAAAAACTGTATCTGCCGTCGAGATAGACCGATACCCGCCCGGTTCGTTTAACCTGTTGTTTTATCGCCGATATCTTGGCCACTAGTCGGCTTTTTTGGCGGCGTCGCGAACTTTCTGCTCGATCTCAGCCAGCACCTTGGGGTTGTCGGTCAAATACTGTTTGGCCGCTTCCCGGCCCTGGGCGATCTTCTGTTGGTTGTAGTCGTACCAGGCGCCGCTTTTACCGACGATCCCGCGCTCGGTCGCCAAATCGAGCACGTCGCCGCTTTTTGATATACCCTCGTTGAACATAATGTCAAATTCGGCGTTTCTAAACGGCGGGGCGATTTTATTTTTTACGACTTTGACCCGTACCCGATTGCCGACCGAATCCTCGCCGTCTTTGATTTGACCGATACGGCGGATATCGAGCCTAATCGAGGCGTAAAATTTCAGCGCGTTGCCGCCGGTCGTGGTCTCTGGATTGCCAAACATAACACCGATTTTCATGCGGATTTGATTGATAAATATGACCGTTGATTTGGACTTGGAAATTACTCCGGCTAGTTTTCTTAGCGCTTGGCTCATCAACCTGGCCTGTAGCCCAACATGGGCATCCCCCATCTCTCCTTCCAGCTCGGCCCGAGGCACCAAAGCCGCGACCGAATCGACCACGATTAGATCGACTGCATTTGACCGCACTAGCGTCTCGGTAATCTCCAGCGCTTGCTCGCCGCTATCTGGTTGGGCGATGTAAAGTTCGTCTAAGTTTACACCGAGCCGTTTGGCGTATTGCGGATCCAGGGCGTGTTCGGCGTCGACGAAAGCGGCCGTACCGCCGCCGGTTTGAATTTCCGCCACGGCGTGTAAGGCCAGTGTGGTTTTGCCCGAGCTTTCCGGGCCGTAGACTTCGATAATCCGGCCGTGCGGATAACCACCGCCGAGTGCTAGGTCCAGGCTTAAAGCACCGGAACCAAAAGTGGCGACATTGATTTTCTGGGATTCGCCCAGACGCATAATTGCGCCGGCGCCAAATTGTTTTTCAATCTGTTCCAGAGCCAGCCCCAAGGCTTTACTCCGACCACTACTTTTTTCATCTGTTTGCTTCGCCGTCGAATCGGACTTTTTGGCCATGGTTTTGCTCCTTTTGTAGATTCAAGTATAGCGCAGCCAGGCTGCTATCCAAGCATGAGCGATTACGCTACAATACACCTTGATATGCGGATACCGGATTCAATGGTCCAGCAACTGCTATTAGACGCTGGCAAAATCAAAGAAGACCAAGTCGAAGGACTGCTAGAAAAGGTCAAGACCCACAAGAAACCCCTGCAGGATATCGTCATCAAGGAAGAGCTGGTCAATGAAATCGAGCTGACCGATCTTTACGCCAAAGAGATCGACATCCCGTTTATTCAAATCGACCCAAAAAGCATCAATGAAGAAGTTTTAAAGCAAATCCCCGAACGAATTGCCCGCAAATACAACGTGGCCCTATTGGGTCTAAAGGCGGACGGCACCAAAATTCTGGCGATGGAAGACCCGGATGATGTTCAGGCTATTGATTTTCTGCAAAAACAAGTCGGCAAGAAACTCGAAATCAACGTTGCTACCCGCCAGGATATTCTGGCGGCTCTGGACCAGTACCGCGGTAACATATCGAGCGAGATCACCGAAGTCATATCCGACGAGGACGTGCCGGACGAAGATGATATCAGCGAATCCGACGTCGCCGAGGACTCGCCGATCGCCCAAACCGTCAATTTGATCATCGAGTATGCCATCAAATCAAACTCCAGCGACATCCACATCGAGCCGAGGGACGAGTCGGTTCAGGTTAGGTACCGGGTAGACGGAGTCTTAAAAGAAGCCAACAAGCTGCCGAAAAAAGTTCACGCCGCCTTAGTTAGCCGGATAAAGATCTTAAGCAACCTCAAAATTGACGAGCGGCGGTCCCCCCAGGATGGCCGCTTCAAAATAAATCTTAACGGCCGGATATTTGCTTTTAGGGTTTCGACCCTACCGACAGTCGACGGCGAAAAAGTCGTCATGCGTATCCTAGACGAATCAAGTGATCCCGCTAGTCTGGAGGATTTGGGTTTTTGGGACGGCGCCTTAGATAGAATCAATGAATCAATTTTAGAACCGAACGGCATGATCTTGGTCACTGGACCGACTGGTTCGGGTAAATCTACCACTCTCCATAGTATTCTCAATATCTTAAACGGACCCGACGTCAATATCAGCACCGTCGAAGACCCGGTTGAGTACCGTCTGCAGGGTGTCAATCAGACCCAGGTTAACCCCAAAGCCAATATGACTTTTGCCAACGGCTTGCGGGCGCTGCTACGCCAAGACCCTAACATCATAATGGTCGGCGAGATCAGGGACGGCGAGACGGCCGGGCTGGGAGTTCAGGCCGCCTTAACCGGCCATTTGGTCTTTTCTACCTTGCACACCAACAATGCCGCCACTTGTCTGCCTCGGCTGTTAGACATGCGCATCGAGCCGTTTCTTATCGCCAGCACCGTCCGGGTGGTCGTCGGCCAGCGGCTGGTCAGAAAACTTAACCCCGACATGGCCGAGAAATATGAACCAAGCGACGAGGAGTATAAACAAATAGAAAAGGTTTTTGGCGTTAAGAACCAGACCGATTGGAAGAATTTGATGCAACTGGTTAACCAAGCCCAGGAACGTTTTAAAGTCGAAAAAACCGCCAAACCGGTGTTTTGGCGGGCCAAAAAAACCGCAGCGACCGACAAACCGCCAACCGAAACCGAATACAAGGGTCGAATGGGTATTTATGAGGTACTGGCTAACACCAGTGACATCCAAAAGCTGATCATGGCCGGCGCGACCAGTGAAGATATCCAAAATAAAGCAATCGAGCAGGGCATGATAACGATGCAGCTCGACGGGTTGATTAAGGCCTTGTGCGGCATGACGACTATTGAAGAAATCGTAAGGGTAACGAGGGACTAAGTAACCAAAATGGCAAAATTCGACTATTCAGCCGTCAATAAGCAGAACAAAACCGTCGCCGGCACGATTGAAGCCGGCAGTAAGGATATCGCCGGTGAAATGCTGGCCAAACAAGGCTTTAAACCGCTGTTAATCAAACCTCATAAGAGCGGGTTCGACCCGAATAATATCCAGCTCCGCCTGCCCGGCAGCAGCAAGGTTAAATCCCGGGATCTTGTCATCTTTACCCGCCAGCTATCGACTATGATCAACGCCGGAGTGCCGCTGGTTAGAAGCTTAGCGACTTTGCGTTCGCAAACCAACAGTAAAAAACTTAACACGGTACTGGAAATAGTAACTAAAGACGTTGAAGGCGGTATTAATTTCGCCGATGCTCTGGAAAAACATAAAGACGTCTTTAACCCAATCTATATAAACATGGTCCGGGCAGGAGAAGCCGGCGGTATCTTGGATGAAATATTAAAACGATTAGCTTTGCAACAAGAAAAAGATGCCAGCATAAGAAAGAAAATAAAAGGGGCAATGACTTATCCGGCGGTGTTATTAACTATCACTATTATCGCCTTTTTTGCTTTGATGTTGGTGGTCATACCTAAAATTGGTCGCATCATTACTGATCTCAGCGACGGACGTGCGGCACTGCCGCCGTATACGCGCGTTATGTTGGCGTTTAGTGACTTTATGATAAGTTATTGGTTAATCGTATTTGGCGTGATAGTCGGTTTGACAATTATCGTCCGGCGGTTTGTCAAAACCCCGTCAGGAAAGGCGGCACTAGATAAACTACTGCTCAAAATACCGGTCATAAAAACCCTGGTAATCAAAGTTGCAATTGCTAGATTCGCCAGAACATTTAGCAGTTTGATGGGCGCTGGTGTATCAGTGCTCGATTCAATAAACGTCACCGCAAACGCCCTTGGTAATAAAGTAATCGAACAAGAGCTTAGGGCAGCAAGCAAGGCTGTAATGGCCGGTAAACAATTATCGGAGCCGCTCAGCCAAAGCACAATCTTCCCACCGATTGTATCCCAGATGTTGTCCGTCGGAGAAGAAACCGGACAAACCGACACAATACTCGTTAAGGTTGCGGACTTCTATGAAGAAGAGGTCGATACCCTGGTCGATAGTTTAAGTTCGATTATTGAACCCTTAATGATTGTGGTTATGGGCGGGATGGTCGGCTTAATCGCCGCTAGTGTCATCGGCCCAATTAGTTCACTGAGCCAAAATATTCAATAAGCATCTGTTGACACGCTTACGCTTATCGTTATAATACTGGCTTAGATAACCCCCGTGGGGTGATCGAACTAACATTAATTAGGAGGTGGGCACCCTATGCTCAAACAATTTAGCAAAAAACAAGCCGGTTTTACGATCGTCGAGCTCTTGATCGTCATTGTGGTCATTGGCATCTTGGCCGCATTGGTCTTAAACACGTTCCAAGGGGTTCAAGCTCGAGCGCGCGACACAGAACGACGCACCGACCTTAACTCAATCGCCACACAACTCGAGGCGTACTACGCTGATTTCGGCCACTACCCGGACAACTCTACCGCTACAACTTGCGGTGACGGCACCGGCAGCTGTGACATTTCAGTTGTTATGCCTACGAGGGGTCTAGACGCTGATGCCTTGGTCGACCCGAATCAGGGACAGACAAACGTAAACACCTCGGCTGACGCGGGCGACGGAGAGTATTACTACGATCTGACTGGCGCGACTTGTTCGGGTGGGCAGTGTGGCTCGTTTGTACTAAGCACGACCCTTGAGTCGGATGGTTCTGTCTACACCAAAAATAGTCTGAATTAAGTCTGCTTCTTAAGCTATTTAGGTTTTAAAAACCAGCCCTATCGACGAGGGCTGGTTTTTAATAATCCGTAGTTATATAGGACGCAAAGAATCTTGGAATTGCATCATAGAGTAGTTCTAACTACTTACTGGTAGACCCTCATAAACCCCCGCTTAACCCAGGTGGTGATTAGGTTGTCGCTGCCTGGTATGGCCGCGGTAAAACTAATAACAGCGTTATTGCCTAGTTGGACAGTCTGCCCGGCGACTGCTCCCAAACCACCGTTATTTGACACCACTACTCTCGACCAGCGGGCATAAAATATACTGTTTTGCGCTGAACCGTTATTGCTAAGATTAATGGTGGTGGTTGACTGGCTGGCGGCTAAACTCGAGCCCGTTACGTCCGTACAGTCTGGTGAACAACTGGTATCGGCGCTCCAGTAAGTAATAACCTGGGCTCCCGTACCAGAACTATTAGGGATAATCTGACCGTTATTGCCAAATGAAAAGCCACTCGAACCATCGATCATAATCGTCGGCGTCGTTGTTCCTAAAGAGCTAGAAATTACCAGTCTTGAATTGTTCCCAGTATTCAGATTACCGGTTATCCATACGTCGCCACTTACGTTAATTGTGCAGTTGTTTGCGAAGGTAACATTGCCGGTTATTTTCAGATTGGCCGGCCAGGTTTTGGTTTCGTTATTACTACAAGTTGCCGTAGCTGGTGACTGGGTCGTAGCAACTGCGGCTTTTTGGGCATCACGGTCGTAGTCCGGCAAATCCACCGGATCAAATGTTTGATTTGGAATCAGCCCGGGATTAAACATTTCCGCCCCGTCAGTTTGGTTGGTCGCGCGGACATCCCCATAGATTTTCCCATTATTGCCAATACTGATCGGCTGGCCATTTTCACCGCTGGCGCAGACCTGTGGATAAGTGCCGTTTGGCGGGTTAGGGCAACTCTGGTGTGCCACCCTGACGTTCACGGGATTTGTCGACAGCCCAATTTGAGCATTGTTGTTAATGGTCACCTTGCCGTTTACCAATACGTCGCCGCCTGATATTTTCGCGTTATTGTTAAGTACCAGCCCGCCGACACCACTAACGACTGACGCCGGACCAGTACCGGATGTTATTGCTTCGACATCAATTTCGAATCTTCTAACAATGTCAGGTGACGACTCGGTCGATGGCGAGTAAGTTCGGGCTGTAACAGCAATTGTTTTTTGGCTGGCTGTAGCGCCATCACTGACTACAGTTTCAAATGTAGTACGAATGTCGTCAGTATTAACGACTTCAACTTCTGACCCGCTACCAGGCCAATTTGAGTCGTTAGTAAGCTCTACTAACGCCCTATCCAGCCCTGAGTCAGCTGCAAGCTGAGCGCTAACATCATATTGTGACTGCCGAGCGGTCCGATAATTCAAAACTGCCCCGCTATTAATAGCAACTATCATCAGGCTAACGAGCACCATCGTAATTACAAATATCGGCAAAATGAAGCCACGCTCTGTGGATCGAAACCAATTAAATATCTTATTGGTCATTGGTTTCTCAACGTAACATGAATTGAATTTGCTAGTTTTAAGATTTCACCAAACACTGGTGTTTCCATATCAACTGAGAAATCAATCGACTTGGCTTGGCCGGCATCGGCGGTGGTGGTACCGGCGTGATCATAAAACACAAATGTCAAATTCGAAACTTTATCGCTAAACAATCGGTCGGTCGGACAAGACGCGTTAGCGACGGCTGGCGGACAAGTCGTGATAGCCGTGTTACCACTAGCGTTTTCATTTTTCAACACTCTTTTATACATGTTAGGTCCATCAAGAAAATATATGAATTCGTTATAGTATGGGTAGCCAGTCAGGCTATCATATATTATATTTCGATCAACGTCAGTTGCTGGTTCGCGGATAATTAGTATGTTGCTAGGATCGTTGGTCGTCCAACCGCCAGCTGGCCCGTTTGAATCATCAATTAAATTTGTGCTGCCAATTGAACCGGCAAGTTTTGTGTCTTCGACTAACCTCAATAAAAAGGCTTGTGATTCCAGGGCCATTTGGGTAGTAGCTTCGGCTCGGAAAGCGGCGCCATAATAATTAATCGTTATTACAAATAAAACACCGGCCAGCACGGTAGCAACCACGATAGCAATAATTAATTCAACGATAGTGTACCCGGAGTTTTTAATAGTCATTGGGCTACCCCGAGCTCACTAATAGCACTTTTGTATTCAATGGTTTTTGTTGAACCGTAATCTTTATAAGTTATTATAACCGTTACTTCTTTCACTGAGGACGAATCGTCCGTAATGGTGTAGTTGGCCGAGCGCGGTTGAGAAAAAGTTGCTGGCAACTCGTCGCTGAAGTCGACCGTGCCGGCTATAAGACTGTTAAATCCGGTGCTACGAAGCAACTCGACTTTGTTCTGAGCAATCGTGTTGGCTAGCGCTAGATCCCTCGCCCGATTATTAAGAACGGTGAGATTATTTATTCCAACAGCCATCAAAGGAACTACGATTGCAAACAAGGCAATCGCAACCAATAACTCGGTAATCGTGAAGCCATTTTTATACTTAAGCACTATAGCTATATAGTAGCTATAACTAACTTCTAGCGCAATGAATTGAACTGAATTAGGATATGTAGTGTCGGTTATTCTTTATTGTTATACTTAAGCTAAATAATGCTTATGATTATCAATGAATGCACCAGTATTTTATAAGGATAAGCCAATTTTTGGTTTCGATTTAGGGCATAGTTCAATTAAAGTTGTCCAGGTTGAAAAAAACGGTCGCAAAACTTCCGTTATTGGCTATGGAACTATTGACTTTGATCCAATCGCCGTCAAAAAGGGCGTTTTGGTTGACATTGAAACCATCGCTAAGCAAACGGTTAAATTATTCAAAAGTAACATCATTGGAAAAATTGAAACAAAACGCGTTACTTCTGCCTTGCCGGCCGGTCTTACATATAGCCGGATAGTAACCCTGCCACCAATGGAAAGTAAGGATGTTGAGAGCGCAATTCTTCTGGAAGTGGAGCAATCAATTCCGGTCCCTTTGGCTGAGTTGTACGTGGATTACGAGGTGGTATACCATGCTAAAGATGGATCGGTTGAGGTTTTAGTTGTCGCCGCGCCCAAGAGTATTGTGGACTCATACCTGAACCTGTTTGCCGTACTTGGCCTGGAGGTAGTATTGTTTGAAACAACAATTAATTCCGTGGCTAGAACAGTTAGCCACGCCGATAATACCTCTGTCCCGACCTTGATAATTGATTTTGGATCAATCAGTTCAGACTTAGCCGTATTTGACCACACGATTAGAGTGACTGGGACCGCTGACTGGGGCGGTGAAACGCTTTCAAAAGAAATCGCCAAAGTCTTAAGGGTCAGCTTGCGACAGGCGCAAACTATCAAGAATCGTTACGGGCTAGATGTCAGCAAAAAACAAACTCAAATCGCCAAAGCCCTCCAACCAGTACTTACTCAACTCATCAACGAAATTAGGCGAATTTCAAGATTTTACACAGAGCGTTCAGGAGACAACAGCAAGATATCCCAAATCGTAATCTTAGGTGGCGGGGCTAATCTGCCGGGCTTGAGCGGTTATTTGACTGATAAGTTAAGGATTGCAACCCGTTTAGTCGATCCGTTACAAAATATTAGTTTTGGCCGGCTGCAACCACCCCATAAACTTGAACGCACTTTGTACAGCACTGCTGTCGGTTTGAGTCTGTTAAAGAGTGGTGACATATGATTAATCTGCTTCCTCGAAACTATAAAGCCAACGTCAAATTTGGTCGTTATAACGTCCGAGTGGTTCGCTACACTTTATTGTCCATCATATTGGGTACTGTTTTAGTCGGCATTCTTTACTTCGGTTTACTATTAGCCTCGCGCGAAGAGCGTTTATTAAAAGACTTGGTCAAGGATAAACAATCAGGGCTAGATCAGTACGCTGAAGAGCTGACAAAAGCTAAGACTCTGGCAGAGCGAATTGACGTTATCGCAGCCCTGTTAGAGCGAGAGACATCGTTTTCCAAACTGCTCCCAGCAATTGGTGGAGTGGTACCCCAGGGCACAACGATTAGTAGTCTGGAACTAACCAATGAAGTCGCCAATAATCTAAGCATCCGGGGTGAGTCCAACAGCGAGTTAGGACCAACTGTTTTTCGAGAAAACCTGGCAAACACGACCGATTTATTTGAGCAGGCTGATATTGTCAGTATTTCGCTGATTCAAAACGACAGCGGCCCGGATAGGTATGCCTTCCAAATTGATGTCAAGTTTACCCCCGGAGCCAAGCAGGAGTTAAAAAGATGAGCCCAAAAAAATCATTTATTCTTCTACTTGCTTCTCTGTTGGTTGTCTTAGGTCTGACGGCAAGTGGATTTTATTTCGCCAAAACCCAGTTGGCAAAGCGGGCTTTAAGCTTAAGCCAGCTCAAAGCCGATGTAGATGCAATCGACATAAGAGTTCAACAAGCCCAAACCGTACTCGTGCAGTACGAGGATCTCGGTTTTATCGAGTCCATTGCCCAGGACGTGTTGCCGCCAACCAAGGTCCAGTCAAACTTTATTGGTGAGATTTACAAAATCGGCAATCAAGCTGACGTTGTCCTTCGGTCAATCACTTTCACCACCCCGAGCGGTCGCCAGGTAACCGATCCAAATTTGACACAAACAACTCCTTTAGATGGTGTCTCAGGTGTTTTTGTTCTGAGCGCAAATATAACGTATGAGACTAATGCTTATGCTAAGTTTCTTAACTTTTTAACGAATTTGGAAAAGAATCGCCGTAAACTTCAAATATCAAATTTGACAATTAACCCCATAAAAGAAGAAATTGTCGGCACTAATAACAGTACTCGCATTGTCGGTTACCAGGGACAATTAGAAGTTAATGTTTACGTGAGGCCTTAAATGTTAAACAAAATTAAACCACAACTAAAACAGGTACTAAGGTTCTTCAGCAACTATCGATACTCATTGCTCGGGCTGGTGGTTGTCGGACTCTGCATTTACAGTGTTTCATTGGTTAATTCCGAGCTGAGTCCAGAAAGAGACGAGCAAGCTTACCAGCAAGCCTTGAGCGATATAGACGAGGTTAAGTTCGACCAACAAGCTGTTCAAACCATTGTCAGATTGAGAGATCTACGGGTTGACGTCAATTCGATTTTCGCGCCGGGCCGGACTAATCCCTTCGAGTAAACTCTAATAAACCCTTAATTTATTTAACAAAATTATTCGGAACACATTTTTTTGCTGGGTCACGGACACTCTTACAGTGGCCTCGCCTGGGGTAAGCTATATCTTAGTCTTAGTTGCCATAGAGCTTGAGGTTTTGCTCGTGGGCATCCACGATGCACTTGCCGCACTCATGAGGACCCTCGGCCATAGTAAATGTAAAGTGAGCTTGTTCGCCGGCGGTCTCAATATTAATCGTGCCGTAGTTAAAAATCCGTGAGAGGAGCGACAATTGGTCGACCGTAATATCTTGAACGTCGCCAATACTGAGTTGGGATACTCGTCTGGCGAATAGGTTTTTAGCGCTGACTAAAATGAGTTTTTGATCAGTGATAATTATATAGTTATTGGTATAGACATAGATCGCGATTGCGCTGCCCGCAATGATTAATATAATCAATAAAACGGCTATCGTAACCGCCAGTACGCCGATATCAAAACCGGCGGCGATATCATAACTATCAGTAAACGTTTCTTTATACCGCAAGCTATAAAACAGCAGCGCTAGCACTAAGAGAATCAAAAAAACCGCATTAAACAGCAAAAGCAAAACTCCGATACTGTGACGATGAATTTCAGTAATCAACTTTTCGGCCGGGTCGTGTTCAAATAAATGAAGGTTTTTTTCTCGAACTGGTCTCATGGCGCCATATTATATCAAGCTTGACTGCTTGTCTTCTTCCGGCGGCCGCTTAACGTGCCGCCTAGCCTTGGCCGTAACCTTACGGCCTCTGGGTGTTCGCTCGATGAACCCGATTTGCATGAGGTACGGCTCAAAAAAATCCTCTATCGTGGTACGCTCGTCCGCTATCAGGGCCGCCAATGTATCAATACCCACCGGCCCGCCGCCATAGTTGTCGATAATCGCTTCAATTAACCGGCGGTCGTTATGGTCCAATCCGATTTGATCAATTTCCATCATTTCCAAAGCCTTAAGGCCGCTGGTTTTGTCGATCATGCCGTCCCCATTAACATCGGCGTAATCCCTGGCCCGCCGCAACAAGCGGTTGGCGATCCTGGGTGTTAATCTCGACCTGAGGGCGATTTCATGTGCCGCTTCATCCGTTATTTTGACTTTTAAGATTCTAGCAGCCCGTTTAATAATGTCTTCGATTTCCAAAGACGTGTAAAAATCCAGTCGGTGGATAAGACCAAACCTATCCCTTAGCGGAGCCGCTAATGAACCCGTTCTGGTAGTCGCGCCGATAACCGTAAACTTGGGCAGGTCCAGCCGCATGCTCTTGGCCGACGGCCCTTTACCCAAAATTATATCTAGCTGAAAATCCTCCATGGCCGGATAAAGCACTTCTTCGACTGTTCGGTTAAGACGATGAATTTCGTCGATAAACAGAATGTCACCGTCTTGTAGATTGGTTAGCAGACTAGCTAGATCTCCGGCTCGTTCAATTGCCGGGCCGGACGTTACCCTTATGCTGGAGCCCATTTCATTGGCGATAACGTGGGCCATGGTCGTTTTTCCCAGCCCGGGTGGTCCGTGCAACAATACGTGATCAACTGGTTCGTTTCGTTTTTTAGCCGCGGTAATGGCCAGTTTTAGATTTTTCTTTATGCGCTCCTGGCCAATATAGCTCTTAAAATCCCGTGGCCGAAGAGTTTCTTCGACCAGTTCCTCGTTTTCATCGTTTTGGCTGGGGGCAATAATACGATCAATGCTCATTTCAAAGCCCCCTGAGTGCTTGTTTGACGCGCTGCTCGTTACTCAATTTGGGGTCTACTTTGGCTAGGGCTTGGGCCGCCTGCTGCTGGTTATAACCAAGAGCGAGCAGAGCCGTTAGGGCATCGTCGCCAGTATCGGCCAGACCGATCAATTCTCCCTCCGCTGTTGTTGCTAGTTTGTCTTTTAGCTCAACGCAAACCTTCTCGGCAGATTTTTTACCAACTCCGCTTGCGCCGGCGATAAACGCCGCGTTACCGGCTGCGATAGCTTGTTTGATTTGATCGTAGCGCCCTAAGGCCATAATGCTCAGCGCACTTTTGGGGCCAATGCTAGATACGCCCAAAAGCAGCTCAAATAGGTATTTTGACTCGTTTGACTCAAAGCCGAATAAGTCTATGCTGTTTTCTCTAACGTGATGATGCGTCATCAATTGAACTTCTGATCCCAGACTAAGCTCGCTTAATAGCGGAGCTGGGACTAAGACCTCATAGCCGATTCCCCCGACATCAATCACAACTGAGTTATGGGTTAAGGCCGCTACCTCACCTTTTATTCTGGCGATCATGAGGATAAGTATAGCAGTCGGGTAACTAGACGGTCATGGCGTGGCAAATGGCTGCAGCGATAGCGTCAGCACAGTCATCGGGCTTGGGAGTTTCCTTCAACTTGAGCATCGTTTTTACCATTTGCTGGACCTGTGACTTCTCTGCTCGGCCGTAGCCAGTCAAGGCCTGTTTGATTTGCAGAGGCGTATACTCAGAAATCGGCATCCCGGCTCTTTGACCGACTAGTAACACCACGCCGCGGGCGTGGCTAACTGAAATTGCAGTCGTGACATTTTGTGAAAAGAAAATTTTCTCCACGGCCATTGCATCCGGCCCGTGCTCGGCAATAATTTCCTCCAAATGCTGAAAGATGGTATCTAATCGGGCTGGCAGCGGACTGTTTGCTGGCGTTCTGATCACGCCGGCGTCGATCAAACGATAACTGTCTTTTCCTGCTTCAATAACACCAAAGCCTGTTATCCCAGTACCCGGATCAATGCCAATTATTTTCACCGTCTAATAAACTCCAGCCATAGCTTAATAATCGACAACCCGGCGGCGCTAATTCCCAGCCAAATTATAAAATTAATCAATATGTTCTCGACCTCTAACGAGCTGTCACTCAAAATGATATCTCCATTTGGCTCAAGACTCTTTGCCTCACTAAAGACGACCAACGGTAGGCCGTATTCTTTTATGTCGGTCCGGTATCCTTCGACGAATGAGATCGATCGCGATTGGCCGCTGGCTAAATAAGTTATAACTAGCAAGATAACGGCGGCGGCAACAATTAATCTGGCACGAGGCCAAAGTCTAATCATCATTTATTCGTTCGCGGCTTCCGCCCAATCAAAGTTACTGTAGGTATTGGTAACGTCTTCCAGATCCTCCAGCGCTTCGAGCAATTTTTGCACCTTGACCGCCTTTGCTTGATCGTCTAATTCCACGACATTTTTAGGCTCATACGACAGCTCAGCGCTGACAATTTTGAACCCATCGCCGGCTATTTTGCTTCGAACCTCGGCCAACTTTTTCATTTCGACGTAAACCGCTAGCAAATCTTCTTCAACCACGTCATCGGCACCGGCTTCTATCAGTCTGAGTAGGTTCTCCTCGGTGTCATCTGCGGCAACCCGGATCACACCCTTCCGTTCAAATTGAAACGAAACCGCGCCAGTCTCTGCCAGGCTCCCGCCGTTTTTAGTAAACGCCGTTCTAACCTCCGCGCTTGTCCGGTTTCGGTTGTCACTGGCCGCTTCTACAATCACGCCCACCCCGCCGGGTCCATAACCTTCAAACAAGTACTCTTCAATTTGCTCACCGCCTAGTTCGCCTGTCCCTCGTTTAATTGCCCGTTCGATGTTCGAATTAGGAACATTGGCGGCCTTGGCCTTTTCTATCGCCATTGCCAGTGTCGAGTTCATGCTCGGATCACCACCGTTTTTGGCGGCCACAGAAATACTATTGGCTAACTTCGTAAAAAGCTGGCCGCGCTTGGCATCATTGACGCCCTTTTGTCGCTTAATAGTCGCCCACTTACTGTGTCCTGACATATCCGGCCTATTCTATCACTTGCGTCGCGTCAAGCGGGCGTTTTAAGTTTCGTCTCAACCCAATGATTACAACGATAATGGCCGAGTAAATTAACCATAGTGAAAACCAACTAAGCTTAACCTGCCTAAGCGCCCACGGTACACCAGCTAGCAGTCGAACGACATCAACAATAAAGGTCAACAAAACCGTCGCCGGCCAAGCTACCCAGCCAGCCAAAGTTGGTAATACCATCCCCGCCACACCGGCAATGAAAGTGGTTATCATAGCCAACGGAATCAGCGGTAAAATAATTAAATTAGCCAGCAGGCTGATGAGTGAAAATTCGCCAAATATAACAGCGATTATCGGCAGTGTCAGTAGCTGTGCGCTGGTCGTCTCAATTAGAATTTGAGTTAGTAGTTTGGGTCGTTTTTTAAACCAACGTTTGGTGATCAAAGGCCCCAGTATCAGCACGCCGACAAAGGCCGCAAAACTTAAATACCAACCGAGGTCGAACCAAATATAAAGCGGGTTAAGCATACCAGTAATAGCAGCTGCACTCAGCAATAGAATTGTCGGCTGGATGTTTCGGCCATAGTACCAGCCTATCAAGGCTAGCCCGGAAACAACTGTAGCCCTGGCGATTGAAGGGCTCAAACCTGTTACTAATACGAACCCCATGATCAACATAAATGAACTCATGGTTGATAGATAAATTGATTTCTTGGCGAACAGCCGCCTGGTCAGCCTGACTAAAATTGTCAAGTTGTAGCCCGACACAGCCACGATATGAGTCAGGCCAGTAGCGCTTAAGGCCACCAACAAAGTTTCTGGTAGCAATGTGCGCGTACCGACTAAGAATCCTAGCCCCAGGCTAGCGTGAGGCTCCGGTAGCGTGCTAAAAACTCCAGCCAAAAACCTGGCTCTAATGCTCTCCAGCACACTATAATTTCGTGCCACTACCTTAATTTGCGCAAAGCTAATAAATCCCTGACGGCTCCCAAACCCCTCTCTCAATTTTCCGCTTATCTCGACTATATCATTGCGCTGTACGCTCGGCGCCTGATATCCTCGGACTCTGATCGTTCCAGGTAGTTTAGTGCGGCTTTTTAATTCGGTAATTCGGCTGATTTGAAATTCCAACTGGCCCCGATCGCTGTATACCGAGTCATTATCTACCCTGGCTAGTAAAGTAACTCTCTGATCCCTGAAACGCTCATATTGGATTAATCGTGCGTAAATTGCTTGACCTCGCCACAGGCCGAGATTCAGACCCAGGAACAAGGCCGCGATAATCGCTAAAAGTTTCAGCCTTAACAGCAAAGGAAGAGCTATAAAACTGCACAGCAGCAAACTGTGAGACGTGCTGTATCCCGTTTTTGCCAACCATAAACCCACAAGCAGCCCAATCAAACCAATTTGAATAACTGTGGTCCGTCGAAAATAATGCCTCATATTGACATTTTTATACAAACTTATCTAATAAACAAAAGCGTCTACGCTAATCGTGGTTGACAAAACAGGGGTAATCGGCATAATTTAAGAGTTCTTTTGAAGTTTGCGCAAATAAACCAATCGGCCAACCCAAGGAGCATATCGACCGTTTGGGCGATTGAAAGGAGGAAGCGCGCTGCGACGGACTGAATAAGTTTAGAACACTGTTGTAAACTAATTCAGGAAGTGACACTAGCGACTTCCGACGCGGGCCCATAGCTCAGCTGGTTAGAGCAGCGGCCTTTTAAGCCGCGTGTCCTGGGTTCGAGTCCCAGTGGGCCCTCCACGAAAAAGGCCAATCCTTGAGGTTGGCTTTTTTCGTGGTTGACTCTATTGGGCTCGAGCGCATCCTTTTGCGTTAGCAAAAGTGGGTTAGCAAGGAGTGAAGGGCACAGAATTCTTGAATTCGAGCACTGGAGCGACGGAATAGCGCGAAGGCGCGTCGTCCCAGTGGGCCCTCCAAGTTTTGTCGCTCAAGTTCAATCCGATAGATTCTTACGCCTCTTGGCTTTTTTCCTTAACTTTTGCTCGTGTACCATCAAGTCGAATATTGCAATTACGGCGGCACCAACCACAATAGACGTCCTAAAATACTCGATCTGTGAAAATACATAGGACTCATCATCAAGTCGCTGTTGTAAATCGAAAGGCAAATTTCTAATAATCAATACGGTGGCTAACAGGCTCATAAAGATTGCCGGAAAGATATGCTCAAAGAACCGACCGCGTTGAAATCGACGAAACCGATAAAGAATTAGGACAGTTGGCAGCATGGTTAGGCTAATGGCCGCAATTGAGTTAAGAGGCCATGATGTACTTATGCCTGACCTAACTAGTAGGGACGCGATGCTGTCAGTTGTGAGGTCGGCCAGTGTAAATCCGATACCTAAGGCCAGCGTAGCCAGTGCGATATTAGTTCTTAAGTAAAGGGCGACTAAAACCACCAGTCCGTTTATTGCTAAAATCGCCGCGTCAATGCTCATGCACAGCCTATGATATGCCAAACCGGTGGAGAAAAAAAGCGATAACTCCAAGTCGTCCTTAGTTTGAATTCATAGGGGCATTCTATAGAATGCCCCTATGAATTAATCTCACGAAATCAGCTTTGACAAGTTAGTTAGTACTTTTTGACCAAAGGGTGAAACCGATTGAATAGATTGGTTATTAACCGGGGATTTAGTGATTAAACCAGCGCTCGCCAGTTTAGTTAGGTGCTGAGCTGTACTTTTATACGAAAAATCTAACTCGTCTGCCAGTTGCATAACTGATTTATTAGGATAATCAGCGATGAAGTTAAACAGGGAGAGTCGACGATGGTTGGCCAGTGCTTTAAATACCCTCACATAAGACGTTAGTTTAGTTTGTTCCATAGGGGCATTCTATAGAATGCCCCTATGGAATGCAATATATAAGGGTTGCCGTCTTAGCCGTAAACGGGAAATGCTACAAAGAAAATTCTACATCAGAACCAGGAAGCCAGCCGTTAGCAGCACTAACACCGGCATAGACTTCTAGTACGTATTTAACCTCTGACGGAGGTGAAAACACTATCGGGTAGCTATCGGGTCCGATAGAAGGTGTAATCGCCACAATCTTCATATCTTCGCTAATCCAAACGAAATCAATCGGGATGAGCATATCTTTCATCCAAAACTGAGGAATGTTTGGTTGTTCAAAGATAAATAACATACCCTCATCACCGAGCAAAGACTCTCGGCCACTCAGCCCCTGGATAATTTCCTCCGGCTCATCGGCCACATCCAGCCTGATAATACTATCCTCAATTCTAAGATTGGATCCGATTGGTTTCAATTGATTATAGATAATATAACCGCCCGCTAAGACTAGCGCTAGGCCAATCAATAAATGCCAAGTTCTTCTTGGTTTTCTACGCACCCACCTTGTCCTTTTTGAGCTTACGTTTAGCATTAACCTCGATGTATTCGATAATTTTTTTAGCGATGTTGCGACCAGTAACGGTTTCGATTCCCTGAAGCCCAGGTGAAGAGTTTACCTCCAAAACCAACGGACCGCGTTTACTTCTAACCATATCGACACCACAGATTGACAAACCCATCGCCTGCGCAGCCTTCAGGGCTGTTTTCCGCTCTTCTTCGGTCAACTTTACCTTTTTGCCCTCACCACCCTGGTGGAGATTGCTTCGAAAGTCGTCCGTTAAACTCTGCCGTTGCATGCTGGCCACCACCCGACCGCCAACTACTAGAGCCCTGATGTCGCTCCCGGCCGATTCTTCGATAAACTCCTGGAGCAAAATTGACACCTGCTCCACGTAAAAAGCCTGGATGACTGATTTGGCTGCTTTTTTGGTCTCGGCCAGCACTACACCGCGGCCGTGCGTACCTCGTGCAACCTTGACAATCATCGGGGCGCCGATTTGTTCGACTAAGTCATCTACTTCGCTGGTTTCACGGCTAAAGATTGTCCGTGGAATCCCGACGCCAGTTCTGCTCAACAGCTGCAGACTGCGTAATTTATCACGTGATCGCTGAATGGCGATTGATTTAGCCGTCGTGTAAACGCCCATCATCTCGAATTGGCGGACGATAGCTGAACCGTAGGTAGTAATACTGGCCCCAATTCTCGGGATAATCACATCAATCCCGCTGATGTCCTCTCCTCGATATCTTACGTCGGGCGTGTCTTGTTCAATTTCTACATAGCATTCGGCATGATTGACAACTTGGGCAGTGTGACCAGCTTTTTTGATTTCTTCAACCAGACGTTTGGTAGTGTAATTATCCCGCCCGCGAGATAAAATCGCAATTTTCATAAATTTCGCTCCTCTTCGTCACCTGGCAAGCCGGTACCTAGATCGACATCAACCAAGAATTGTTTGGTTAAAAACTGACGCCCCAACAGCAATGGGTAACGTAAACCCTTACGATTCGTCAACGTAATTCTGGATCGCACAACCCTACCATTTAATTCTATATCTGTATAGAGTACAAAACGCTGGCTAACTCCGTGTGAGCTAGTGACTTCGGTGGTGGTATAGTCGCTGGTAGCTAGAATTGCACCGCTATAGAGTGGGTTGTCTGGGTGAAACAATGTGAATTCCAACACTTTCTGACCGTTTTTCTCCAACTCTACTACTTTTGAACAGTCAATCGAACTACTATAGGCGCCTGTATCCACTTTGGCTGGCAGGCCCGACACGCCGAATTCCGGCAGGTTAACTTGTGCTGCTCGACCCAAAACTTGCTTAGTAAGATTTTTCATAGAGCCCTTTCCGCATACCATTTTGTCGCATTAACTAGAAAATCAACATAGGCATTTTGATAAAACGTAGCTGGCTCGCCCTGGGAGAGGCTAACTACACCAGGTTTATCGTTTAATTCAAAAAGTCGATATCCTCTATTAGTCAGCCCAAGATCGATTGAGTACAGGCGCCAGGGGGAGATGGACGACAACCTATTATCTATTGACTTAGTGAGTGATAAGACGTCTCTCGGCAACGAGTCTACAGCTATCAGCCAGTTATTGCCGCCATAGCCTGTATTAGACTTAAGACCGCCGCGAGGTGGGGTACGGATCTTACCCAAAATAGGCTGGTTGTTGGCCATGATAACTCTCAAATCATGGCGACCCTCGACTAGACCAGGAATACCCCCAGATGTATCGACAAATTCCTGAGCTTGGACAGGCCAAACCCATTTATTACTTAACACATCCTCCTTAAGACCGATCTCTACTGTCTGGCCTGAATTACCATAAAAACCCTTGACCACCACCGAATCGCCTGCGAGTTTATCCAACGCGACCGCCAACTCGGATTTGTTTTTTGCTACAAACGTGGTGGGTTGTAGATCGCTAAATAATTCATATGTTCTTTGTTTATTGGCTGCGATTTCAATAATTTCTGAGTTGTTTAAAGTAGAAGCTCGCTCATCAAACTTAAGCTCATCCTTGACTAGAATGAGATTCGGCTCAACCGCCCCAGCCGGTAAAAATTTTGGGCTCAGGCGTTTTTCAAAAACTACTTGCCAATGACGCGAAAACTGATTCCCGCTAACATATGTCGACTGCCCCATCAAAATTGCCAGTTGAATGCCCTTTTGCAGCAGTTTTTTATAGAGCTCAAAATGGGCTAGTTCATAATGCGGCGCTTTAAATTCGAAATAGTCAATATTGCGTCGCTCGCGGAATATGCCTAATGTCGGATTGCCTCGGTTCTTCATGCGACTAAGCTTAAACTAATGTATTTAAAAAACTAAACTTCCTAAGCGCCAATCACATCATACGACTAGAGTTCTCAGTCAGAATTTTTGGTTGGTACGCTCGAGTTCGCTTAAGATTTTGGCTTGTTTTTTACTTAAGCGTTTAAGAATTTCTACTTTGATACTAACAATTTGGTCGCCGCTGTCTGCACCGGTGTCGTTTTAGCAACAACCCCTTCGGCGGGGATGCCGAACTCGGGGAACCAGACTCGCTCTAACCAACCCAATTTGCTCACCCTATTCATGGACATCGTTGTATCTGTTTTCAAATCTAATCACCGAACTAACGTATCGGGGTGGCATGTAAATATTTTGAAGCAACTCGTCGATGATCGGGGCGTGTAGGGTCAATTTTTGCTCGCCTTTCGAGATTATGCTCTTCCAGGCGCTTTTCTTCAGACAACTTCATGTCATTATCCCACTTCCTGAACACTTTTACTTGGCCTAAGTAATATGACAGGACGTCTTTGGTAAATATTACCCCCGGTGTTTTACCATCTGTGCCTCGGTATATACGCATGAGGCTGTTGTAAGTCGATTCCATAACCTTGCGTTGTTCTGTTTCTATATTGTCTGCTGTAATTTTGCCCTCTAAAAAACTATCAATTAAATTCATTAAACACACTAGATCAAATGTTGCGCCAAATGTACGACCAGTCCTGTCACCGTCAAGCCCCAGAGCAAGTCCGCCGTGAAGGAAATACAAGAAAGCACTGTTCTGATTAATAATTTCCCCCTTAATCAAACCCTCATTGGCCCTACCATTTCCCTCTTCCCAATCAAGATAACCGTTGCAGCCAGTACCCCCAAGAACTGCTACGCCAGAGCTGTCGCCGTTTACGCGCCGTATAACATGCTCATCAATTTCGTGACTATTTATTACGCTGTCAAACTGGCTTAATGTCATTTCGCTAGTTTCGGGAACATTAACCATCATATCCGTTTGGGACGTGTCGATATTGCTCGCTGTGGTAATTTTAGCACCCCACCCAGTGGCGCCCCCTGCTATAAGAGCTATCCTGGTTGCAATGACAATATTATGAGCATCAAGTTTACCCTCATCAGATAAACCAACTTCGCCATTTTCTATGGCACGAGTAACTGCTTCTCGGGCTGGAGTAAGCCGCTCATCCAAGCGATCCTTATACCAAGCTAGTGTTTCTGGTCTTGGTTGATAAGGTTTCTCGATTGGCAGGTCTTTTGGAAACTCATCTGAAATACGACGCCATGCTGATATAATTTGATCAGGCACGTCACTCCTGTGTTCAACCTCTTTGAGCAGCGATAATCTATAGCCGAGTATTCCCCGCCAGTGGTTTACTTCTGGTACACCATAGACTTCGCGCATATTTTCACCTAGTTGATATGAAATGTTCGCATATTGTTCTGAGCCAACTTCAGTTTGGCTCTGTAATTTGGTGAGGATGAGTATGCCGACTTCGTGAATGCGATTCGTTATATTCTCACGTGCTAGAGTATTTTCCTCATTTGTCATATCGAGTAAAGATACTTCTTCTAAAATAGCCGTGAGCTCATCGCGCTTGATTAATAAATCGTCGAGATCAATAGACTCGTAACTAAAATCTGGAGCTTCAGGTGAATTACCTTGCAGAGCTTTGGCTATAAAATCGGCTTTTACGAGCTTAGCAGCCTCACCCTTTTGATTAAAATATTGATAGGTTTCAAGGGTAGAAAAAGGATGCGCAGCAAAACGCTCTAGTATTTCACTATTTTGTAATATATCTGTTTTGCTCGCAGAAAAGTGTTCTGACATAAGTATATTATAGCACCGTTAAGAATATTAATCAAGTACATGTGTCCTATCGCCAGAGTTTGTGACCGCCATTTTCAAACCCTCTTAGAGCTTCTTGCTGTTTCTTGCTGAGTTTTTTGGGTATTTCAACTTTAATACTGACAATTTGGTCGCCGCGGCCACCCCCGCGGATGTGAGGGACGCCGAGTCCTTTAAGTCTAAAATCCGTACCCGGTTGGGTACCAGACGGAACTTTAAGGGTTTTAGGGCCTTCTACGGTGTCAACTTTCAGTTCGGTACCTAACGTCGCGTCAACCATTGAGATTGTCTCTTCGCTCAATACAAGATCGCCCTCGCGGGTAAACTTTTTGTGGGGCTTAACCTTTATATGAACGAACAAATCACCTCTAGAACCATTGGCAACCGCATCGCCATACTCACGTAGCCTGATTGTGGCACCATCGTCAATGCCGGGCGGAATCTTGATATTTACATCCTTGTGCTCGCGTTCAACGCCGGCACCCTTACAAATTGTACAAACCTTTTCCGGTATCTGGCCCCGGCCTTTGCAAGTCGGGCAAACCTGAGCTTGGCGGATTTGACCCAATATGGTGTTATGGACTTGGGTGACTTGACCCGAGCCGCTGCAAGTTGAGCATTCTTTCATCGAGTGCCCCGGTTCAACTGTAGTGCCATGACAATGTGAGCAGGCTTCATCAACGGACATGTAAAGCTCTTTGTCTGTGCCAAAAATTGCCTCTTCGAAAGTGAGTGTTACCTCTTCTTCCAAATCCCGCCCGCGCCTGGTGCCAGCTCGATCACGACTGCCAAATCCGGTTCCAAAAAAACTCTCAAAAATATCGCCAAGGCCTAAATCGCCAAAATCAAAATTAACCCTCTGACCCTGGCCGCCAAAACCGCCAAAACCCCCGCCGTCGCTAGCGGCGCTAGAACCGACTCCGGCGTGACCGAACTGGTCGTAGCGCTGGCGCTTATCCGGATTGCTCAATATCTGGTAGGCTTCGTTCAGTTCTTTAAATTTGTCCTCCGAGCCACCTTCTTTATCAGGATGAAGCTGGACTGCCAGACGCCGGTAAGCTTTTTTGATTTCATCAGCACTAGCGCCTTTGGCGACTCCCAAAACTTCGTAGTAATCGCGTTTAGACATGTAACGTATCTCGTAGTTCGGAGTTCGTAGTTCGCAAGCTCCACATCAACCCGTTTATAAGCTTCTGCGACCGTACTGACATCTCAGCAAGTGTATTAAACCGACTGCTCTCCAAAACCCCTATGTCTCTGGCGGTAATTAACTTATCCTGCAACTCAGTGAGAGACCCACGTGCTATGTCATAGAAACGAAGCTTCTCTTTTACAGAAATTCTCCCGAAACCTTCGGCGATGTTTGAACCAACGGACACAGCCGAGCGCTGGATTTGTGTTGACAACCCGAAATCATATTCTTTGGGGAAGGATCGTATTTCCTTTAATACAGCAATCCGAAGCTGATGAACAACCTGCCAAGCCTCAAGGTCAGTAAATTTTCTGATTTTCTTCATACAAGTTACGAGCTACCATATACCAACTACGAATCGACTACTTCGCCCTCGACGGCGTCGTCTCCCTTTTTCTTGGACTTAGTATCCTTCTTTTCATCGGCTTTGTCAGCCTCTTCGTCCTTTTTGGCATCAGCTGCTTCGTACAGTTTGGCGCCGATCGGCATGATTTTGTCGTTAAGTCCCTTAGCAGCTTTCTCCAGCGCTTCCTTGTCGTCGGCCGACTCGTGCTTCTTGGCCTCAACAATAGCTTCATCGATAACTTGCTTATCTTCGTCGCTTAACTTGTCTTTGTAGTCATCTTTCATTTTTTCAGCGGAGTAGATTGCCGTTGAAAGCAAGTTCTTAGCGTCAATCGCGGCCCGTTTTCTTTTGTCTTCCTCGGCGTGTTCTTCGGCTTCTTTTTGGGCCTTTTCAATCGCCTCTTTGTCGAGGTTCCCCGAGTCTTTGATTGTGATTGATTGTTCTTTACCTGACGCTTTGTCTTTAGCGGTAACGTTTAAAATTCCATTCGCGTCAATATTAAAGCTGACTTCGACTTGCGGCACGCCTCTGGGGGCCGGTGCGATTCCGTCTAGTACAAACCGGCCGAGCGTGTTGTTGTCAGCTGACATTTCCCGCTCACCTTGAAGCACGTGGACTTCGACTTGCGGCTGGTTGTCAGCTGCCGTTGAAAATACTTCGGACTTGCTGGTCGGAATAGTGGTATTGCGGTCAATCAGCTTGGTCATAACGCCACCTAGCGTCTCAATCCCTAAACTTAATGGAGTAACGTCTAGCAGCAGCACATCTTTAACGTCGCCCGCCAGAACGCCACCTTGGATGGCAGCACCGATGGCGACAACTTCGTCCGGATTTACGCCTTGTTCAGGGTCCTGGCCAAATAGTTCCTTGACCTTGGCTTGAACGGCCGGCATCCGGGTCATACCGCCAACTAGAATCACTTTGTTGATGTCTTTGGCGGTTAGTTTGGCGTCTTTGAGGGCATCCTTGACCGGCTTTTCAACCTTTTTGATAAGACTGGCTACCAACGACTCGAGTGTCGCCCGGCTAAGTTTGAGCTCAAAGTGTTTGGGACCGTTTTCGTCAGCCGTCAAAAACGGTAGGTTAATGTCAACTTCAGTTGTAGTCGAGAGTTCTTTTTTAGCTTTTTCGGCCTCTTCCTTGAGGCGTTGCATAGCCGATTTATCGTCCTTAAGATCGATACCACTGTTTTTCTTAAATTCGGCGAGCAGATGGTTCACCACGGCCATATCAAAGTCTTCGCCCCCTAGATGGGTATCACCATTAGTGCTTTTAACTTCAAAAACGCCGTCGCCGAGTTCCAGAATTGAAACGTCAAAAGTACCGCCGCCGAGGTCAAAAACCGCAATTTTTTCATCGCCTGCCTTATCCAACCCGTAGGCTAGCGCGGCGGCCGTAGGCTCGTTTATGATGCGCTTGACCTCCAAACCGGCAATCTTACCGGCGTCTTTAGTGGCTTGGCGCTGCGAATCGTCAAAATAGGCTGGCACCGTAATGACAGCTTCGGTCACATCGCTACCAAGGTAGGCCTCGGCGTCGGCTTTGATTTTGCTAAGTATCATAGCGGAGATCTCTTCCGAGCTGTAGTCTTTATCGCCTAGTCTGACTTTAACGCCGCTTTTACCGCTCTTAACGATCTTATACGGCATCAAATCGATATCCTTTTGAACTTCCTTGTCTTCAAACCGGCGCCCGATCAACCGCTTGACCCCAAAGATAGTATTTTCGGGATTGGTCACCCGTTGGCGCTTGGCCACCTCGCCCACTAAGCGCTCCTTGCCTTTATTAATGGCGACGACGCTCGGGGTAGTGCGGTTGCCTTCTTTATTGGTAATGATTTCCGGCTTGCCGCCTTCCATAACGGCCATGGCCGAGTTTGTCGTACCTAAATCGATTCCTAGAACTTTACCCATTGCCTAATTCTCCTTGCCTTCGTATTTCTTACGAGCTGCGTTAATGATAATTTTTTCTAGTTCACCAGTGTCTTCAAGGGCATCGGCTGGATCAGTTGGTCGCTCTGATAATCTGTCAATCACCGGTTGATCTAGTGTCTGGCGAACATCCTCGATAGCCTCATAGTACCTTGGGTCGGCGCTTTCCATTACTTACCCCTCTTAACTTTAACTATCGCGTGACGAATGACCTCGCCGTCCATGGTATAGCCGGGTTGAAGCTCCTCCACCACTGTTTCTTTATGGCCAGTACCGTCTTCTAGCTCAATGGCCTCGTGCAAGTTGGGATCAAACGGTTGGGCAATCGAGTTAATCTTTTCAACACCCACACCCTTAAGCGAATCCTGCAACTGCTTGGCGATCGACTTAACACCCTGAGCCCACTCGTTACTTTTAAGCTCTGGTGGAAGATGCGAAAGAGCGCGTTCGATATTATCAATTATCGGTAATAACGACATGACAGCTGACTCCCGGCCAAACTGAACTGAGCGATGCTTGTCGACCTCGGCCCTTTGCTTATAGTTGATGAAGTCAGCGCGGGCTCGCTGGAGATCGTCAGTCAATTCCGCAACCTTGGCTTCAAGCTGGGCGACGGGACTGGATCTGGTGAGTTTGGTCGATTTCTTCATTCTAATTGAGAACGGTTTCTAACATCCGACCGGTGTGTCTAACCAGGTTAATAACTGTCCGGTAATCCTGTCTGGTCGGGCCTAGAACCCCGATATAACTTTCATCAGAGTAAGGTGATCTAAACCGAGAGATGATTAGCGTACAGCCGCTGTTTTTACCAATCGGGTTTTCCCGCCCGATATAAACGCTTAGGGGCTGGTTAAGTCCGGCTTCTTTCAGCCAGGGCTCAAGGTTATCTAGCAAGCTGGCGACCTCTCGAGCCGAAGTGAAGTTCATCAGTTCAGGCTGGTCAAACAAGCTGGCAAAACCTCTAACATAAAGCGACGGCCCAATGGTCGCCAGGCCAACGTTTTGTGTCAGTTCAACCAGTGAACGGACAGCCGATCTAATAGCTTGATCCGGTTCACCAGCATTTCTAACTCTGGTATCAATCGCTCTCGCACTGCGATTGATGGTCGGGGCACCAACCTTGTCTTGTTCGCCTAAACTGTTAACAAACCAGCGGTAGCCTTGGTCGGTCGGAATACGGCCAGCGCTAGTATGCGGATGGGTAACATAGCCCATTTCCTCCAGCTTGGCCATTTCGGCCCGAATTGTAGCGGAAGAGGCGTTAAAGAGCTTAGCCAGGGTCACGGACCCGACTGGAGACATAACTTCGGCATACTGCTCAACGATGGCCGCAAGGATGGCGGCTTGGCGCTCGGTCACTAAACTATCACTCTCCTAGCTTAAGTGCTAATAACTGTAATTATAGCCGGTTTGGCACTCACAAGTCAAGAGTGCTAAACAATTCTCTCTGGCGACTTTTTGGTCCGCCTTCAACCGCTTATGAATTCAGCTGCTGTTTTAATTCGCCCAATACATGCCAGGCGTGTTCCAGCCTGGTGTCGTCGGCGCCACCCTGCTGAATCCGATCTGATTCAGCGTAATCCCTAACGTCGGCGCTGGCCTGCTTGATATCGGTATTTATAACGAATCGAAAATAGCCGGCACTAAGCGCCTTTTCCAGCCAGGTTTGGGCATCTTCTAGTCGCCGGTGCAAGGCTTCCTGGTCTTCGCCCGAACCACGTTCTGCCAGCCGCCGCATCCACTCTTCATAACTGGGTGGCAAAATAAACACAGCTTTTGTGTTGGAATTTAAATCAATATACGTCTTCACGCCGTAAACATCGATATCGGTTACGCCTATGCTGCCCTCTTCCTGTATCCGCTTAAGTTCAGCCAGGCTGGTGGCCGATATATACTCGCCATAAATCGCCTCAGCTTCAACAAAACGTTGCTCATCAATCATTTTCTCCATCTCTTTAAGTCCGATGAAGTAGTAGTCACGGCCGTTAACCTCGCCAGTCCGGGGTTGTCTCGTAGTATGAGAAACGATGTAGGTATAGCTGGGATCTTTGACCAGTTCTTTGATAATCGCGTCTTTGCCAGAGCCAGCCGGACCGGCTACCAGCAACAATTTAGTGCCGGACGTGACCTGCCTAGCCGTGTCAGTCGGTAGATATTCTTTTGCCTTTCGTATCAGCTCATCGGATAACATTGGCTGTTCCTTATACCCTTGCAATATAATACTAGTCTTTTTTGAGCATAACCATGAAAGTTTCGGGGGGAATGTCGACTTTACCGAATTTTTTCATCCTGGCTTTACCCTTGGCTTGTTTGGCCCACAATTTTTTCTTGCGTGAGACGTCACCGCCGTAGAGGTGGCCCGTGACATTTTTCTTTAACGGCGAAATGTCCTCTCTCGCAATAATTTTGCCGCCGATGGCAATTTGTAAGCTAACCTCAAATAGTTGACGCGGAATAATATCCTTGAGTCGCTTGACCATGTTTTTGCCGATAGCATCGGCCTCGGACCGGTGAGCCATGACACTGAGCGCATCAACGCGCTCACCGGCTATCAACACGTCTAGCCTGACTAGATCCTCTCGCCGATAATCCTTTAATTCATAACTAAATGATCCGTATCCGCTAGTCGCACTCTTCAAGTTATCGAAAAAATCCGTTAGCACGCCGGTTAGTGGTGATTCAAATTTAATTATTGCCAATCGGTCATCGATATAATCGATATGGTTTTGTTGCCCGCGGGCGTTTACAACCAGTTGGATAACCTGTCCTATGTAGTCTTTCGGCGTAACGATCTCGCCTTCAATCCAAGGTTCCTTGATAAATTCGATGGCGCTGGTATCGGGCAAGTCGGCGGCGTTTTTTATTGTTATTTCCGCACCAGTCGTCAACTTTAACTGATAATCGGTCGATGGATTGGTAATTACCAGTTCCAAACCATACTCTCGCTCCAGGCGCGCCTGCACGATCTCCATGTGCAACAAACCCAAAAAGCCGACCCTAAAACCAGAGCCCAAGACTTGAGAGTTTTCAAGCGAGAATTGTAAGGCCGCGTCGTTTAGGGCCAGTTTTTCCAGCGCGTCTTTTAGCGCTTGGTAGTCAGCGCTGCTGGCAGGAAAAAGTCCGGCGTAGACAAATGGCCTAACTTCTTGATAGCCCGGTAGGGCCAACTCGGCCGGTTGGGCTTTGCGTGTCACGGTATCGCCAACCCTGGCTTGATCAACGCTTCTTAAATTAGTCACGATGTAGCCGATTTCACCACTTGAAAGTTTCGCTTCCGCTCTCAATTCCGGAGTTAGCCGGCCAACTTCCAACGCCTGGGCCAAAGCGCCAGTCGCCAGCATTTTCAATTCGTCATTTTTTGATACTGCGCCGTCAACCAGCCGAACGTACAAGATCACACCGCGATATTCGTTAAACTGAGAATCAAAAATCAAGCCGCGGGTCGGCTGGGACGGCTGGCCAGTTGGCGGCGGCACTCGTTTAATGACTGCTTCCAGAATCTGATCTACACCGGCTCCCGTCTTAGCTGAAACTTCTAAAACATCTTCTTTACGGCAATTAAGTAATGTCATAAGTTCAGCCGTTACCCGTGCGCTTTCCGCCGCCGGCAGATCGATTTTGTTGATCACCGGGATGATGACCAAATCGGCCGCCAGCGCCAGATAAACGTTAGCCAAGGTTTGAGCTTGGATCCCCTGGGTTGCGTCTACTACCAGCAAGGCCCCCTCGCAAGCCGCTAAACTACGCGAAACCTCATAACTAAAGTCAACGTGACCGGGTGTATCGATCAGATTAAGCTCGTAGCCCATATGCTGCATCCGGACCGGCTGGAGCTTGATGGTGATGCCTTTTTCCCGCTCTAAGTCCATCTGGTCAAGCAACTGGTCTTTCATTAGCCGTCGTTCGACCGTCCCGGTTAATTCAAGTAGCCGATCCGCCAGCGTACTTTTGCCGTGATCTATGTGGGCGATGATACAAAAATTGCGAATCTGCCTTTGATCCATTCGACAAATTGTATCAGAGGACTCAAATGGTTCTGACAGGTTTGAATAAAAAGTCTTTAATCCGACTAATTACCGGCCTAGACTCTTTGATGCCGAACAGGTGACTAAACAGGACATAAAAGCTAAATGATACCAGCACGATAAGTCCGAACTTCGGCCCCAAGGCGAAGAAACCGACATCGCTGGCCCGAAGCGGTAATACGTACGCGATCGTCAGGTAGGTAATAAAAGCCGTCAGACCACTGGCCGATATCATCCTTAGTAAACCGTCGACCAGATCGCTGGTTATCAGGCCTTTGACCCGTCGAACCTGGACGACGATCAGCAGAATGGCCTCAAAAGCAGCGGCGATTGACTGGGCTAGGGCCAACCCAAAAATACCGTAGGCCGAAGGCCGCGCTAAGAAAATAGCTAGGGCAATATTCAGCCCGATGGCCACTAAAGAAATATACAGCGGAGTTTTTGTGTCTTGCTGGGCGTAGTAACTACGGGTAAAAAGGTGGAAAATGCTTCTAAATGCGATGGCGATAACCAAAATACCTAACAGCGCGGAAATCGTCGGGTTACCATCGGCTACCAGCAGCCTCACGAGATAACCCCGCCCGAAGTATGCAATCACGGCCGTCGGTAACACCAGCCAAACTATCGCCCGAAGCACAGCCGTGAGATCTTTTTTAAATAAATCAGTGCGGTTTTGGGCCAGTCGCTCACTCAAGCGCGGAAAGGCAGCGGTTGAAATTGCCACGCCGATTAAGGTTATCGGCACCATGTGGAGCGTAAAGGCCGTTTGGTAGGCCGTGATAGCTCCCTCCTTGAGACGGGAAGCTAGGTTAGTCTCGACCATGATGTTGATATAGTCGACACCTTGATCCAGCGAGCGAGCCGGTAGAAGCGACAGCACTTTCTTAAATCCGAGGTTCTTCCAGTTTATTGTCGGTGAGTAGCTATAACCCGATCCAACCATACCAACTATGCTTGTGATCAGCTGGATGAATGAGCCGATTAAAACGCCGATAGCTACACCGATAATTCCAACGTTGGGAGCAATAAATAAAATTCCAAAGATAATACCGATGTTATATAGCGATGGTGCCAGCGCGTAGAAAAAGAACCGGCCAACGGCCTGCTGGATACTCGTCAACACGCTGGAGACAGCAAACAACAACGGGTTTAAGGCAATTAAGCGCATCATGTCCACCGCTAAGGCTTGGGTCGACGGATCGAGTCCTGGCGCAACGACATAGCGGACTAGCCCATCAGCAAAGATAATAATAAATATGCTGGTAAAGCCGGTAATAATCGCCATCAAGTTAAGCAGACTATTTGATAGCTGCCAGGCTGATCGCCAATTACCCGCCGCTGCTCGTCGGGCAAAAACCGGGATAAAAGTCACGCTCAATGCGCCGGACACTAGTAGCATGAACATAAAGTCCGGCACGGTAAAAGCCGCTTTATAGGCGTCGACTTCCGAACTAATACCGAAATTGGTCAACAACAAGCGCTCTCTCAGTAATCCAAGCAAGCTCGAGACCAAGGTCGAAGCCGCCAGGATTGTCGCCGCCGTAGCTACCGAAAATTGTGAGTTAGCCCGGTTAAGTAGTCTTTTAACTGGATTTTTCGTTTGCATATTCCTAAAGCTAGTATACGAGAGTAAACGCCTTTTGAAATAGCTTGTTACTGCCCAGTACTGGGGAGAAATCGCCTAAATTATATAATTAAACTATCAGCAATAAATGCTTGGCTGCTAACAAAGCCGGCTAAGGGCCAGCTTAAATTTTCAAGACAAGATATTTAATACAGTTTGACACTGGCTGGCAGTTTGGTGTCCACTAATATTTTTTTAACTTCATCATCCTCTAGGGTTTCTTTTTCCAGCAGTTCACTCATTAGGCGCTTCAGCGGGTCCATGTTGGCCTTGATTGTCTCTTCCGCCCGGTGGGCCGCTTCTTTAATTATCTGTTCGACTTCTTTGTCGATTTCCCTGGCGGTATCCTCCGAATATGGCCGCTGGTGCACCATCCGATCAAACATCATCCCATCGTTGGTGTCGTGAAAAACCTGATCCCTCAGTCGGTTGCCCATCCCCTGCTCGATCACCATTTCTCGCGCCAGTTCGGTGGCTTTTTGCAGGTCATTACCGGCTCCGGTCGTAACGTGATCGATGCCGTAGACCAATTTTTCCGCTACCCGGCCACCCAGCATCCGAGCCAAGATATCCTTGTATTCAACTACCGAATGATAACTTTTATCTGCCGGAGGGATAAACCAGGTGACTCCGCCGGTTCCGCCGCGGGGGATGATCGTCACCTTGTGCACCAGATCACTGTCCGGCAACACGTGACCAACGATCGCATGGCCGGCTTCGTGGTAAGCGGTGATTTCTTTTTCTTTTTCGCTCATAACTTTGTTTTTTCTCTCCGGCCCGATGGCGACCTTTTCAAACGCGGCCGTCACGTCTTTGTTAGTAATCGATTTACGGTCGTCCCGAGCAGCCACGATTGCGGCTTCATTGGCGATATTAGCAAGGTCCGCGCCGCTACTGCCAGCCGTTTTACCGGCCAGTGAGTCTAAGTTAACGTCTTTTTGAGTCGGCTTGTCTTTAAAATGAACCTCCAAGATTGCCTGTCGGTCCTTTCTATCTGGCAAACTGATATTTACTCGACGATCAAACCGTCCGGGACGGAGCAACGCCGGATCAAGCACGTCTGAGCGGTTGGTGGCGGCCAGCACTATTACATTCGTGCCGGTTTCAAAGCCATCCATCTCGACCAGAATCTGATTTAGAGTCTGCTCCCGCTCGTCGTGTCCGCCGCCCATGCCCGAACCACGGCGGCGACCGACAGCGTCAATCTCGTCGATAAATACAATGCACGGCGCATTTTTCTTGGCTTTGGCAAATAAGTCTCGCACCCGACTAGCACCGACGCCGACAAACATTTCTACAAATTCTGAACCGGAAATACTAAAAAACGGCACTTGGGCCTCGCCAGCAACCGCCCGAGCCAACATGGTTTTTCCGGTTCCCGGCGGGCCAATCAACAACACACCTTTGGGGATTTTGGCGCCGACGTCACGGAATTTTTTTGGAAATTTCAAAAACTGCACGACTTCCTGCAAATCCTCCTTGGCTTCCAGGTTGCCGGCGATATCATTAAAGTCAATTTTCTCCTTCTCGTTACCGCCAAATATTCTGGCCCGGCTTTTTCCAAACGACAATGCTTGGTTGCCCTGCCCCTGGGCCTGACGCATCATGAACAGCAAGGCGCCGACAATAATCAACACCGGCAAGAATGATATCAGCAGCTGAAAAACAAACGAACCGGCATCGGAGGGTTGTTCAATGCTGACGTTGGTTTTAGTGATATCCAGACCCTGCTCATTCAAACTGGTACCGGATTCCTTGATCGATTTGAACTTTGGCTCTTCCGAACCTTTAGGCGTGATAGTCAATTCATCGCCCTTAAGAGTAATCAACTCGATTTCACCGTTGTTGGCTTTGGAGATAACTTCCGTAAAGGGAATCTGTTCGAGTTGCGTACTGGGGTTGCCCAGCGCAATCACTATTAGGGCAAACACCGCTATTAAAGCGATGAAACCAAAATTCCTCATTCGTTTCGGACCACCGTTACGGCCGCTGCTCATTGGATTCATGACCAGGCAATTATACTTAAAAAGCCCATCGTTTTTAAGACGGTGCCTTGGTTCCGACTAAAACCTCGCCATTATTAATCGTCATGACGGTGGTTTTGCCAAGCAGTTTGGTTTTGCCGCTCCGCGCCGTTTTAGCAAACTGCCAAGCGGCGGTAATCGAGCGCCGATCAATTCTGACTTTTTTATCGACGGCGCGTATCATATGAGCAATCATTTCTCGTCCTACCAGCCCTGGCAGCCCCACTAGCCAAGATCTAGCCATCTTGGCCTGATTGGCGCCCAGCCTGATATTATCGGCCGCAATACTTTTAATAAGCGGTTCAATTTCCCGGCCTAAGTCCCGGTTGATCTCAATTGCCGACAGAAATTTTGGCCGCCAATTCGCATCGGCCTGGGTTAATTTGGGTATCAATATCCGTCTAATGTAATTTCTCAAATAACTAGTGTCTTGATTGGTTGGGTCTTCTCGCCACGACAGTTGCCCTCGGCGAGCATATTTGATGATGTCGGCCTTAGTCCAATTAAGCAACGGGCGGATAAGAGCCGGCGAAGACTTTAAGGCACTCAGGCCTTTCGGCCCGGTTCCTCTTATCAAGTTAATAATGGCGGTCTCAATGATGTCATCCTGGTGATGTGCGGTAACAATTCCGACGGCGCGGTGTTTGGACTTTACTTGTTTTAAAAACTTATAGCGCACCGCCCTGGCCTTGGCTTCGGAAGCGTCGGGACCAAGCTGACCTTCGGCTGATTCAAATTTATGTTTGTATTTCTTCGCCAGGCTGGACACAAATTGCCGATCTCGGCCCGAATCGACCCGGATACCATGGTCAAAATGAGCCACTATTAATTCAAGTTCGGTTTGGCGGCTCAAAAGGTCCAACAGTACTACCGAGTCCACGCCGCCGGAAACGGCAACGATGTATATGTTAGCCTTTAGGTCTATCGATCTCATTCTACGAGATTGTATCAGCCCGGCCGCCAAGTAGAACAATCACACTAAATCTGAGCTAACGTCTTTAGTGGCCGGGCCTTTTGGCATTGGCCCAATTGATCGGTGGACGGCTCCGGCCGGTACCTGATTTCCGTACGCTTGCAGACTCCTGATTAAATCCTTAAATAACGCAATTTCACGTTCCGTCCAGTCATCGACAGGCTTTTGCTTGCCATGAAGCGGTATTGGCTCGTGCGGCTCACCTGGCTCCGGCTCCAAACCATAAGTCCAGCTGCCGTCGTCATGATGACCAAGTACGTAGAATCTGGTTCTGTCAATGTGCCAAAGCAGCGGGCCCAGAAAACCATCCTCATTAAGAATCTGGATCGAGGGTGTAATCTGGCGGATTATTTCACGCGAATCCCCATCGTTCGATCCGTTTAACCACGCTTCGAGTTTCTCCGGGCCGACAAAACCAATCACACGACGCATCTCATCGTCTATCCGCCTGGCACGGAAATTGTCATGGGCATTAGGCCGGTCTGGTTTTGGGCTAGCCTCGGACATACTATCAGCTATTTTGCAGTAGAAACCGCCGCTAATCAATCCCCGGCAGCCCAACCGATTTAAAAGGGGTGGATTGTTTGTTATAGTTACCTCGCGGCTAAGGCAGGGTAGCTCAGCTGGTTAGAGCGCAGGACTCATAAGCCTGAGGTCGCGAGTTCAATCCTCGCCCCTGCTACCAAATCATAATTGGCTTAAGCTGGCCGGTATTCAGGCTATAATTATATTCATGGAACCCATTAAAAACCATCCTCTGATCGACAAAGAAAAGGCCTTTCTTAACAAAGAAAAACAATTGGTTCAAAAAATTGACACCAAACGCCAAGCGGCGTTTACCCGTTTTCCGTTGCTCTTCACCCTGCTTGGCACTTTCGGTTTGGTCGCCACATTTTATGGTTTTGAACACCTAATCGACCGAGCTGACGTACTGGCCGACAACCCATTCATACTGCTTGGCACAGGCGTTATAACACTAATTCTTACCGGCTCGCTTTATAAGAAATTGCAATAAAGACCGTTAGTCGAAGCTAAATGCCTCCTCGACCACGGCGTAGAGATCGTTGTCGGCGGGTGACGAACCGACAAATGACACGCTGTAGGCCACAGCGGCATTGATAAAGGCCAAGTGGGTCGTAGTAAATAAGCCATCCTGTCGGTACACCAACGCGTCTACCCCGCTAAACGTCGTATTCTCAAGCTGGGTTGATAGTTCGCTGCTGCCAAAACTGGTCGAGGCGCCATATTCAGCCAAAGTAGTAGCACCGGTTGAGGTTAAAGGCAAAGCGATAATTTCAAACTCTTGAGCCGCACTGGAATGAATAAGATTATTAACCTCTTCATCCACCTGGCCAATAACGATCGAGGTCACCGGTCCGCCCTCAAAACCGCCGTCAATTTTCTCTATCACGTAATACCCAACCGGCAGAGTTAGTGAAAACTTGCCGACCTCGGCCTGGTAGAGACTAGGGCTGCCAGTTGATGTCATTTCCGCGCCGGGTTGATCTGATTCCGCCGTGGGTTGATCAGCCGGATTGGCGGTTGAGTCAGAGTTAGTGAAGTAAAGATAGGCAAAAACTCCGCTGCTACTGGCCAGCAGAACAATTAATAGCCACAGCAGTAGCGTTTGCTTTGCCGGACGGGGCTTTTTAGCGGGCGGAATTGATTCCGGCTTAATTGGTTGCGGGGGAATGTTTGATTCTTCCACGTCGGTTTTAATTATAACGCTTAAGTTATTCGGCACAAACCGGCAACCGGCTGGACGCGAGTATTAAAATATAGTTATGGCGTTTTGGACCAATCACTACTCATCTTATCCCGACTTAGTTGATGGCTTAGTCCGTGCCGGGACACTCAAATCCCCTCACTTGATTAAGGCCTTCAAATCAATTGACAGAATCCAGTTCGTACCGCCAGCCCTAATAGATCAAGCATACGGCAATTTTCCGCTCGATATTGGACACGGTCAAACTATTTCACAGCCGACAACCGTGGCCATCATGCTGGAACTGCTTCAGCCCAAAGCCGGCCAAAATATATTGGATGTCGGCAGCGGCTCGGGTTGGACAACGGCGCTTTTAGCGACAGTCGTTGGTGTCGATGGTCGGATTGTCGGTACAGAAATTAAATCCGGTTTGGTCAGATTGGGCCAAAACCGCCTTGAAAAAATGAAACTTAGACAAGCTACCATTCACTATACTCCCGGCCGCCTCGGTTATGTCAAAGCCGCGCCGTACGACAGGATTTTGGTTTCGGCGTCGGCCGATAGTATACCTGACGAACTCATAAAGCAGTTAAAATCGCCGGGCCAAATGGTCGTGCCAGTAAAAAACAGTCTATTTAAAATTGTCAAAGATCCATTTGGGCGAATAAAGAGCGAAGAACACTACGGTTTCGTCTTTGTCCCGCTCTTAAACTAATCGGACTTTTATCCGAATTGCTATTTACAACCGACTAAACCCGGATTCGATGTCCTTGTTTGATTGGAAGGTTGCCTGGGTTTTCAAATTTAGCAAAAAGGACAATCGCCAGCAGCGGCTTTCTCATCCATTTTCTTCAAGAGATCAGCGGCTTCGTCGTTGGCTGAGCTTTTCTTAGACGACTTCTTGTCTTTAGCATCAGTCTTTTTCTTCAGGCTGCCTATTCCTAAGGCCATAATAAGGGTTGCTCCTGTTTGTTTTAATTTATTTGACTATTAAATATTAGCATTTTATTAGATATTTGTCAATATACTGATCTTAGGCCAGTTCATAATGCTCGACTGAATACTGGGGCTTTGTTTCGGTAAATGTTTTATTGAGCAACGGCGTTAATAGTTTCATAACCACAATCAGAAAAACCGATCCCAAACCGATAATCAACCAGTCAATGCCATGAATCGGCTGAACCTTAAAGACTTGGGCCAGCGGCGAGAAATACAGCACGACTAGCTGTAGTCCAAAAGAGGCAAGGATTGCGACACTTAACCAAGGATTGGAAAACCAGCGGATCTTATAATCTGATCGGATGCCAATAAGCCTGACCATTTCGTAGATAACCATAGCCGTAAAAGCTACCGCAGTGCCGCGCACAAGTTCGTGCTGATGCCCGCCAATCCACCAAAAATGGCCTAACAAAATCACCGTCATCAGCGCTCCGAAAACCAGCATTTCCACCCAGACCCGCTTAGTAATAATGGCTTCTTGGAACCGGTGGGGCTTAAACCGCATAATGCCTCGTTCGGCCGGGTCCGAACCCAGGGCGATTGCCGGCAGTCCATCAGTCACAATGTTAATAAACAGCAGCTGCGCGGCTGTTAAGGCTAAGTGGCCTAAAAAGACAACGCCGCCTAAGATGGTCAGTACTTCGGCGATATTGGCGCTGAGCAGGTAATTGACAAACTTCCGCACGTTGTCAAAGATCCCGCGGCCTTCTTCAATAGCGTTGATAATTGTTAAGAACTGATCGTCGAGCAATATTAAATCGGCGGCCTCTTTCGAGGCATCAGTACCGGTAATCCCCATGGCTATGCCGATATCGGCCGCCTTGATCGCTGGCGCATCATTAACGCCATCGCCGGTCATTGCAACCTGGTGGCCATGTTTTTTTAGCGCCTGGATAATCCGAATCTTATGCTCCGGATTAACTCGGGCGTAGACGGCTATTTTTTCCACCCGTGTTTCAAATTCCGGCTGGGTCAGCTCGTCTAGTTCGGTACCGGAAATAGCGTCTCCTGTGATACCGATTTCTTCCGCCACGGCTTGGGCAGTATCAATAAAATCACCGGTAATCATGATTACCCTCATACCGGCTTCGGCATGCACCCGGTGCATAACCTCTTTGACCTCCAGCCGGGGCGGGTCCATCATGCCCTGCAAACCGACAAAAACCAATTTTGTCTCGGCCGATTTTGCGTTTGGTTGAGCCGTTTGTTCTTTATAAGCAAAGCCCAAGACCCTCAAAGCCTGCTTAGCCATATCTGAGTTGGCGGCTAAGATCTCGGCTCTCATGGCTTTATCTAACTTTTTGATTTTGCCACCGTGATAAATTCGATCGCACTTATTAAGCAAGACGTCCACGGCGCCTTTGGTAGTCACTAAATAACCCCGAGCGGTTTTATGAATAGTGCTCATAATTTTCCGAGAACTATTGAACGGTATCTCGTCAACGCGCGGAAACTTGGCATTTTGCTCGGCTTGATCCAGTCCGGCTTTGGCGGCCGATACGATTAACGACCCTTCAGTCGGATCACCCAGAATGGCTTTGTCCTTAAGTCGCGCATTATTATTAAGAACACCAATTCTTAACAGTGGTAAAATCGCCTTCGGCTCGACCGGTTTGCCGTTAAACGTAAACCCGCCCTCAGTCTCGTAGCCCGACCCTTCGGCTTCATAAGACATGTTTTCAAACCAGATAGAGCGAACTGTCATTTCGCCGCGCGTTAGTGTCCCGGTCTTGTCCGAACAAATAACATCGGTGCTGCCCAGCGCTTCAACCGCGCTGAGTTTCCTGACGAGGGCGTTTTTTGACGCCATCCGACGAGCGCCAAAAGCCAATGAGATTCTAACTACAAATGCCAAGCCCTCTGGAATAGCGGCCACCGCCAGCGCCACTGCCGCCGTAAAGGCTAGTATTAATCGTTGCAGCAGGTTTGCATCAACTATGTCCTTATCTAAAAAGAAGATAATAATAAAAACCAGTATGCTAATTGCTAATATGACGGCGCCGATTTTGCGGCCAAGATCATCAAGTTTTTTCTGCATCGGGGTTAGTTCTTCTTCAACCTCGCTGACTAACCCGGCGATTTTGCCAATTTCGGTTGATTGTCCAGTGGCTACTACAATGCCCTCGGCCGTACCCGACGCGATAATCGTACCGGAAAATACCATGCCTTTTTGATCGCCTAGCGTAGCGGCCTTATCAATCGCGAAAGTATTTTTACTGACTGGTACCGATTCGCCGGTCAGACTGGCTTCGTTAACCATCAGGTTTTTAACTTGTGCCAACCGGATGTCAGCCGGGACCTTCATGCCTTCTTCCAGCAAGACGATATCGCCCGGTACGAGCTCGGCCGAATCGACTTCTTCAACCTGGCCGCCACGCCGAACCTTGGCCTTATGACCAACTAATTTCATCAATGCTTCGACCGTTCGCTCGGCTTTATATTCATTTAGAAAGCCGACTACAGCGATCGCTAAAACTATAAATACAATCAACAGCGACTCGGTCACACCGCCCTCGTCTTCGACAAAACTCAGACCGAACGAGACCGCCGCCGCGATTATTAAAACGATGATTAACACATCGTTAAACTGGCTTAAAAACAATCTAAGTGGGTTTATTTTTTTGGCTGCTTCTAGTCGATTGGGGCCAAATTTCGCCAGCCGAGTCCGAGTTTCAGCTAGTGAGAGCCCTTGGGTTGTATCCACCTCAAGTTCATTGGCAATATCAGGCACTGGCTGACGATAGTATTCGACTTTTCCCACCATTTTCCTCTGTTTTGACGCTTATGTTTAGTATATGATAAATTGAACGTGAATGCTAAGAAAAGAATGACCGGCCGTGGGTAACCTAGTTAGTGGATTGGTTTTGTTCGCGCAATCTGCCCGTGAGGGAATTGATAACTTGTTCGTACCAGAAGACGACTTGGAAGGCCGCATTGGCTCGGTCTCCATCAACCTTGTGCTGTATTCCGCTGTGGGATTGATAGTTCTCACTGTCATAGCGTCCTTTATAAAAGACCGCCAAAAAAAGTTTAAGTTGCCCATTTTCATCGCCATGGCCACGATTATGATCGGTTCAATCAGCTTTTTAGGAGCCGCCACGATTTATCTTAACGCATCCTCAGATTCCGGCGGGCCGGTTCACTGGCATGCTGATTTTGAAATTTGGGCCTGTGGCAACGAGCTTGAGCTTAAGAATCCTTACAAGTTTCTGTCCAACAAAGTTGGTACGTCGACGCTGCACGAGCATAACGATCGGCGGGTTCATCTTGAAGGCGTGGTAGTTGACGAAACAAACGATGCCAGCTTGGGTAAATTCTTCCATGTCATCGATGGCACCGTGACCGGCTCGGCTTTGGTAGTTCCGCTAAATGATGAAGGTGGGATTTACGAAGACGAAACCGATGGAGACGGCCCGTCAGACCTTAATGCAAGTCAACTCGAAAGGTTTATGCTTAACACTAACGACGGTCGATTCGCTCGTTTTATCAACGGTCAAACCTGCGGCGATGCTCCGTCTGAAGTCCAGGTATATGTTTATAAGTACGACGAGGAAACCGATACCTACGCTCAACAAAAACTGGCCGAGCCGCAGAACTACACGATTGCCCGCGAGCCAAATGTGCCGCCAGGCGACTGTATTATCGTCGAGTTCGGACCGGTCAATGATCAAACTGACAAACTTTGCGAACAATACGGGATCAGGGATGTTGACCGCTGCGAACAATTTGGGGTTTTGCCTCACGAACGTTCAATTTGCCAAGCCCGCCAGTTAAACTATCCGCTAACCGACCCGAATTCCAACTTAGTCGAACCCTCGGAGGAACTCTAGATGCTAGACCTGCCAACGCTGGGTCTCGTAATCGGCTCGGCCGCCATTGACTCGATCAATCCGTGTGCAATTGGAGTCCTGATTTTGATGATATCGGTGGTGCTGGGCGGCGGGGGATCAACCAAGCGGTTATTGGCGTTGGGCGGAGCTTATGTCACAGCGATCTTTATCACCTACCTGGCGGCTGGCTTGGGGTTGGTTTATTTCTTTAGTGAGATTCCAATTGTCTGGGCGGAATACTTGTCAATTTTCGTCGGCGGGCTGGTGATGTTGGCCGGCGTGTTGGAGATAAAGGATTATTTTTGGTACGGAAAAGGATTTTCGCTGCAAATTCCCACCTATTTCGCCAATAAGATTCATGAGTATTCAAAATCCAAACAATCAATTGTGGGCGTCATGTTTTTGGGCGCTTTCGTAGCGGCGGTCGAACTGCCGTGCACCGGAGCGCCATATTTAGCCATTATCACTATCTTAAGAATCAATTTCGATTTCCAGGCTTTAATGCTGATGGTGCTTTACAACTTAATATTCATCGCGCCGCTAATAGTAATTCTGGTCATGGTGGCTGGCGGCTCAAAGATCAGTTCTGTAGCCAAGTGGAAGGAAGAAAGCAAAGGCACGATGCGCTTGTTTATGGGCCTGTTGCTGGCCTCGCTCGGCTGGATACTAATACTAATTGCTAACGGCACTATTAATTTTGGGTAGGTTATGAAACACGTCGTCAAAAGACAAGGCCACACTGAAGAGTACGATTCTCGCAAGCTTTATGCCAGTGTCTATGCCGCCTGTTTATCGGTTAGGGCTACGACTGGCGAAGCTGAGTTAGTAGCAGAAAAAGTCGTGGCGCATGTCGATGACTGGCTAAAAAATAAACACGAGGTCACGGCCCACGATATTCGACGAATCGCCGCTAAACATTTCCGGCCGTATAACGCCAACGCTGCCTATATGTACCTAAATCACCGGGAGTGGCATCGCTAATGCCCAAGGCCCAACGGGTGCACGACTATGATCTAATTGCCATCGGATCTGGCGCCGGCGGCGGTGTCGCCGCGCATTTATCTGCCCGCGCGGGTCATAAAGTTGCGATTGTTGAGGACGATACCGTCGGCGGTGAATGTCCGAATTTTGGCTGTGTACCAACCAAGGCATTGCTCCAAGCCGCCGAGCTCTACCGTAGTGCCACTGAGGCTAAAAAGTTTGGCATAAAAGTATCGGCTCTCAATTTTAATTATCCGGCTATAAAAAAATGGAAAGACTTAGCCGTTAAACGAACTGGCACGGCCGACGGTGAACGAGCCTACAGCGCCGATGGAATTGCTGTTATTAGTGGTCATGCTCATTTCATATCTCCGCACGAGATCAGCACTGGCCAGCGCCGCTTCACGGCCAAAAAATTCTTAGTGGCAACTGGCACCAGCAATTTTATTCCGCCAATCGAAGGTTTGTCCGAATCGGGCTTTATAACTTACCGCGATGCGATTGATCTGACCAAGCCGTTAAAAAGTGTTTTTATTATCGGCGGAGGCGCTATTGGTTGTGAATTTGCCGAGCTATTTGCCACATTCGGTACCAAAGTGACTATTGCCGATTTCGCGCCGCGTCTACTCACGAAGGAGGACGCCGCAGTGGGCGAGTTGATTCAGGCGGTATTTGAGCACCAAAACGGCATTAACGTTCACATCTCGACCGAAGTCGTAAAGATTGAGGCTAAGGCCGGCAAGAAGACTGTTTATTTTCGGACAAGTGGCAAAATCCAATCAGTAAAGGTCGATGAAGTCTTAGTCGCTACTGGTAAGGTACCCCATACCGATCTAGGCCTGGAAAATGCCGGGGTCGAATACGATAAGCACGGTATAAAGGTCAATGATTTCATGCAAACTAGCTCGCCGCATATTTACGCCGCCGGTGATGTGACCGGCAAAATGATGTTTACCCACGTAGCTTCTTACCAAAGCCGAATTGCGGCTTATAACATGTTTCGACCCAAACGTGAGTGGATCAAGGCCCTATACCACGCCATACCGCGCGTTACGTTCGTCGCGCCGGAAGCAGCTGGAGTGGGGGCAACCGAAGACGAACTCAAGTCGAGGAAAATTAATTACCAAGTCGGTGCCGCTGCTGTATCAGTCATTGGACGAGCCAACACAGCCGATAACGATATCGGCTTCGTTAAGGTTTTGGCAGACAAACAGGGGATTTTGCTCGGCGCCGCTATTGTCTCGCCCCGTGCCGGAGAGATGATACATGAGCTAGCATTAGCGATTCAGCACGGTTTAACGGCCCAAGCTATCGTTGACACCGTCCACGCTTTTCCGACCTGGTCGGAAGCTGTCCGTGTGGCCTGCGCCAAAATTGCCTGATAGTTATCGGTCCTGATTTAACCCGCTTTTTTGACTTAATTCAATTACCAGCTAATCGTGGTTCTTCGCCAAGTGCCAATAACTACAATGCTGGCAATGATAAACTTTGGCCTTGTCACCGCCGTAGCGATGCCTGGCGGTAACCGCCGCCCCTTCGGCCTCCGACTTTGTTTTAAAAGGCAGCTTCTCCCGGCAAGGTAGGGTGCTCAATTTTAAATCTACTCCACCTCAATCGATATCACGTAGTCTTTTTTGACTTGCCCCGCGTACCAATAAGGGACAAAATCAAAAGATTGGTCGGCCGTAAAGGTAACGGTTTCGGAATCACCGGGTGCAATCGCTCCGGTCGAGACGACATCGCTCTTAAACTGTAGCCCGCCATGATAAGTACCGTTTTGACTAACGTTAAAGGTAATTTTTATGGTCTTGCCCCTGGTAATCTTGACCCTCATGACATCTGCGCCGTTGTCGTCGGCATTGACTATAAATTCGGTGGTGTTATTTGCCAGCTGTGATTCATCTTGAGTTTCATCCTCAGTTACTTGCTCATCGGGTTCAGGTTGTGAGGACTGGCTAGTGTTGTCTAATAAATCACCTGCGTTATTATCGCTATCGTCATCACCCATGACCCAAATGGCCGCACCGCCAGCGATCAATATTACCAATAGCAGTCCTATGATTTTCTTAGCCATACTACTCCCCTGCTTTTTAGCAATCTAATTATACCTTGTGTGCAAAACTCTAAAAAATAGCCTTGACCGATTATTTAACTTAAGCGGGAATAAAGACAACGTCTCCGTCCTGGGCTTGACTGACAAAGTACCTTTGTAAACTGAAATATGCATACGCCTCGCTGACGTTTCCGGCTGCCAACTTATGTTTCTCACCAAAAGCGGCTTCCCTGGCTGAATTCTGACTCTGCCATAAACAAAAGGATAGATTATTGCCGTCAGTGTCTGCCGCGCCTTTAAAGTAAGTGATGTAGCCTGGTGCTTGCGAGGCTTCAAAATGGGCCGCCTCGTCGTCTTTTAGCAACTTATGTATATCGGCACCAGCTAACAGTCTGGAACGAAACACCACTAAATAAACCTCAGTTTGGCTGTCGGCCCTTCCTTGTTCATACAACTGGCGCATTATTAACGGCCATCAAAGCCAGACTCGATCGAGTTGGTAGCATATTCAGGAAGTGCCATGATTGGCAGGTCTTGGGGTAATCGCCTATGCGATTCTATCGTTGGGTTATCAAATACCGGTAAGGCTTCACTCACTATGATGCTAAATATATATGAAATCTTAGAAAAACATAACACCTAAGACCCACCGCTTTAAAAACCTCAGCCACTCTACATAAACCAATCAATTGACTTTATTGGTTACGGTTGACAACAGATGTAGTGGTTGCTACCGTGATACATGCCTAATTTCTGCTAAAGAGCAGTTATGTTTTAAGGAAAAAAGCAATTAGTTTCTTTGCTCCTTGAGGGCCCTCATCAAATCCCAGTCAAGCGGATTTTTGGGGTATCGGCGCGGGGTGGAGCAGTGGCAGCTCGTGTGGCTCATAACCACAAGGTCGCAGGTTCGAATCCTGCCCCCGCTACCAAGCAAAAGTTTTGGACTCTAACAGAGTCCTTTTTCATATTCGCCACCTCTGCAAAATTTGCCATCTTTTCATGATTGGAAGAAACTGCTTGTATGAGGAAGCTAGGATTCTTAATTACTATAGCTCTTCTATCCGTATTGGCATTTTCCTTCAGTCAATCAAATAAAGGTAATGGCTTTGGAAGTTTGTTATCTGACTATGACTGGTCGCATTTATCTGGCGCAACGGTTAAAACGAATGGCGTACAGATAACACCGCTCAACCAAAGTATTATCCACCAGGATGGGTCTGCCGCTCAGCTTAACCCACCAGTATACGTGCGCGGTCCGCACTTGGAAATTTCCGGGGACTTTGAAATAAAGGCAATAATGCAAGGTATGGAAGATGGTGCGTCTTTGCAACTTTATGGACAGGTGCCCGTTATTTACGATGAGTGGCGCCAAGAAAGACCAAGTTTACGAATTGATGTATCCGCCAGTCGCATTGAAGCACGTATCTGGGATGGTAACTCGTCATCACCAATGGATATACGAAGTTACAACGTCAATTTAAAAAATGATGTCATCGTAAACTTTAAACGGGAAAATGGCAAAATCGTTTTCGCAATTGATGGCAAAACTCTTGGCGCCATGCCGGATCACAACATATTTTCCAATGATACTATCTGGTTTGGGATGGATGGAAGTGACAAGGGCGACGGCTGGCTGCTCAAAGACCTCCAAGCACGAGCTGTGAACAAGG
>DASWIF010000042.1 GCA_036397795.1 Candidatus Saccharimonadales bacterium | reverse complement strand
GAGGCGCTCAGCCTGGCCCGGTCATACGACTTGCAGATCAAAACGCTGCACTTCCACTGCGGCTCCGGCTACCTGACCCCGGACCTGGACACCTTCGCCGAAATCCTGGCCCGCGCCAACTGGTTTCTCGACCGCTGCCCGACCATCGACACCCTGGACATCGGGGGCGGTCTGGGTCTGCCGCTGGTTGAGAGTCACCAGCCGCTTGATCTGGATCGTTGGGCCGGTATCATCGCCGGGCATGCCCAAGCTCGCAATCTGGAAATCCAGCTCGAGCCGGGTGACTATCTGGTCAAAGACGCGGGTGTATTGATTTTGGAAGTGAATACGGTCGAAGAGAAAGGCGGCGTTATGTTTGTCGGGGTGAACGGCGGCTTCAATCTACAAAATCTAGCGGTCTACTACGACACGCCCTTCATCGTAACGCCGTTGGTCGTGGAGGGGACAGCCCCGCCGCAGCAAGTGACCATTGCCGGCAACATCAACGAGGCCATCGACCTGCTGGCCGAGGATATTTTTCTGCCGCCGCTCAAAGAAGGGGATTTGCTGGCCTTGCTCAACGCCGGCGGCTACGGCTCGGCCAGCAGCTCAAACCACTGCATGCGGGGCACATTTTCGGAGTATTTGCTATTGTAAAAAAGGGAAAGCGTCAAGCACCCAGGTGGCTTGATGGGCATACATAATGTCTTGTAAACTTCCATTTGAGGGGGGCGTCCAAAATTTTGGACGCCCCCAGTTATGAGAGCGGATATTGACAGAAATCAGCTAACGGGCTATAATGCTAAGCTATAGGACGAAGAAAGTATCTGATCGGTTATAAGCGGCCACCAGAACTTTGGGCGGACGCTTTTTTTCTTGCGGTGAACCTCTTTGACCTATAAATCTATTTTCAATTCTTATAGTAAACGTAAGGAGAATTGCAGTATTATGTCTGAACGAATTGTAGGTACCGTCAAATGGTTCAACGCCAGTAAAGGCTATGGGTTTATTGAACAGGAGGGTGGTGAAGATGTCTTTGTTCATTACTCTGCGCTCCAATCTGATGGCTATCGCTCATTAGATGAAGGCCAGCGCGTTGAGTTTAGTATTGAACGTGGTCCCAAGGGACTCCAGGCCAGTAACGTTGTACCCCAGTAGCGGCTTTACTGAAAAAGGAATTACCGATGAACAAGAAACTTTACGTGGGTAATCTCAGCTACCAAACAACCGAAGACGAACTGCAGCAGTTGTTTGTCGAGGTTGGGCCGGTTGTGTCGGTGAACATTATTACGGATCGCGTTTCAGGTCGGTCCAAAGGATTTGGTTTTGTCGAGATGGAAACCGAAGAGGCAGCAAAAGAAGCCATTGAACGGTTGAATAATCTCGAAGTCAACCAGCGCGCTATTGCCGTCAGTGAAGCGCGCCCGCCTCGTGAAAAGTCGTTTGGGGGCGGCGGCGGCGGTGGCGGCGGCGGCAGACGCGGTGGTCCCCCTCGTGGCGGCGGTGGTGGTCGCAGGAACTATTAAAACCATTCCCAACTGAAAAAACATAATGTATCGTCGCAAAAGCGCGGGAACACTCCACGCGCTTTTGTTTTTGGTGATGACCTTTTTAATAGTTAGTCTTATTATCTTTTT
>DASWIF010000041.1 GCA_036397795.1 Candidatus Saccharimonadales bacterium | reverse complement strand
AAAGTCTTCTGCGGGCGCTGCGCGGTGTCGGCGCCTTCAAGGGCATGGACAGCGTCAAGCTGCCCAGCTCAAAGAAAACTTTCCGCCCCGTGGAAGAGACTCCCGAGCTCGGCCAGGGTCAGGGCTTCGTCCACAAGGTGATCCCGTCTCGCGGCATCGGCTACATCCGCGATGCCAATGGAAACAGTGTCCGTTTCCACTGGACAAAGGTGCGGGATCGGGGCCCAAACGGTCTAGGCTTGCTGCCGGTCGGCAGCATCGTCACCTTCGAATCCCACCGAAGCGAGCGTCACGGCACGCAAGCCAAGTGGGTCGAGTTGGCCCAGCCCCCGAAGTGCTCCCAGAGCTTCAATCAAATGAAGCAGCAGGCTCCGAATTCCTCCTCAAAGGGGAGGTTCAATGGCATCGAGGGTCTCGAGAAGTTCAAGAAGCCCTAGCCTCAAACAAAGCTCCTTCCTTTTTCAATGACGCAGAGTCTGTATGATCTGCGTCTTTTTTCTTTTGCGTAAATTTGCTACAATACCCTCCACTATGATCATCTACCTCTACGGCCAAGACACATTCCGGTCGCGGCGAAAACTTGAAGAATTAAAGACCAAATTCCGGCGCGAAATTGACGTGGCCGGTTTTAATTTGGAAGTTTTAGACGGCGCCACTCTCACAATTTCAGCCTTTACGGCCGCGGTTGGCTCGGTTCCGTTTATGGCAAAAAAACGCATGGTGGTGGTCGAACAACTTTTTAAAAACCGCCGGAAAGAGCTCCAAGCCGAGCTTTTGCTTCGGCTTCAGCGGCTGGACGAACAAACCATCTTAATTTTTTGGGAGGCTCAGGCGCCAGAAAAGCGCAAATCCAAAAAGGCGGCCGCCGGAAAAACAACGAGTACCAGCTTGAACGACCTTTTAGTCAGCCAAAAATTTGCCCAGCGCTTTGACCTCTTAACCCCACCGCAAGTTCAAACCTGGGCTAAAACTGAAATTCAAAAACTTGGCGGGCAGGTGAGCCCGGACGGCCTGCGACTTTTGGCTGACTATGTCGGCCATGACTTGTGGCGGCTTCAAACCGAAATTGAAAAGCTGGTCGCGGCCGCCCAGCGCCAGGAAATTAGCCGAGAATTAGTGGCCGAGCATGTGCGCTCGCCAATTGAAGACAACATTTTTGCCCTGACCGACGCGGTCGCGGCCGGCCAGCGCCGCCGGAGCTTAAAACTGCTCAACGACCAGCTCGCGCTTGGAGCGCACCCGCTTGAGCTCCTAAGTAAACTGACCTGGCAATTCCGCAATTTACTGCTGATTAAAAGCTTTACGCAAGCCCACGGCGGCCGCTACTCCGCCGATCGGATTGGTACCCAGCTCGGGCTTCACCCATTTGTCGTGCGTAAAATACTCCCGCTCGCGGCCCACTACCGTCTTGATCACCTTAAAAAAACCTATCGGCAGCTTTTAGCCGCGGATCAACGGCTAAAAACAAGCCAGACCGAACCGCACCTCCTCCTCGACCTGCTGCTTGTTCAAAGCGCGCCTGAGCCGGCCCATTAAGGGGAATGTACTAGCTTCACCCCACCTATCCCTCCCCTTTAAAAAGGGGAGGGAGTCTTGGGAAGGCTTCTGTCTTGGCTTTACCTTTTTCGGGAGGGTGGGTTAAAGG
>DASWIF010000040.1 GCA_036397795.1 Candidatus Saccharimonadales bacterium | reverse complement strand
TTAAGACCGTCCCGACGGCCGTCAAGTTCATTTACTGCGACGTCAATGGCGTGATGGTACGGTTTTACCACCACGCCTTTGTCAGTCTGTCGGAAGAAACCGGCGTACCGCTGGATAAGGTCGAGAGTACCTTCTGGCACTACAATGACGCGTGTAACCGAGGAGAAATTACACTTGAGGGCTTTAATAAATCGATGGCCCATCACTTAGGCGTAAAACGAGTCGACTGGCGGCGGCATTACATGGGTTCGGTTCAGCCGATCAAAGAAACCCATGAATTTTTAGCCCGGGCGGAGACCAAGTACAAAATCGGGCTGCTTACCAATATCATGCCGGGATTCTTGGCAGAAATGTTCGGTCTGGGCGTCCTGCCGCAGCTTAATTTCAGCGCTATCGTCGACTCGACTAAGGTTGGCGCGGTCAAACCGGAAGACAAGATTTATCTTAAAGCCGAGGCGATGGCCGGCTGTAAAGGGCAGGAGATTTTCTTTATCGACGACTCGAGGGCTAATTTAACAGAAGCCGAAAGATTTAACTGGCGGGTGTTTTGGTTTGATGATTTTGACCCGGCTGAATCCGTTAGACGAATCGAGCAAACACTGGAAAGATAAACCACATTTGACAAAAGTCGTATAATTAACATCTATAAGCCATTAAAATTAAAAACCAAAAATGTCTGAACAGTCTTACGAACAAAGTATCGCCTTCTCCTCCGTTGCTCTAGCCGATGATGAATGCGGCGTGGCTGACTTAAGGGGCCGGACGAAGGAGCTAAAAGATACATTAGTTGCCCAATTATTTAAAAACAACTCGCAAAGACGATTTGAGGGCAGGCTTTATGACCCATTTAGCGAGAGTTGGCTGGAGGCCGGGCTGGCTCAAAACGACGGACAAGTAGTCTTGTGTTTATGGTCTGAGGATCAGATGATGTTATACCGATTTGATGGCCGAAAACGCAATCAGTACAGGGTTTTTGACCGCGAAGCTGACGATAGATTTCAACTAATAAAAGAGATTGAAATTAACCTGGAAGACCTGGATCGCCTGGTTCGTTTGCTGAGCAGCGCGCCCCTTACGGAGCTGATGGAGATCGAATAAATTATCGGCAAGGAGAAGAGGGCAGCTTCACCGCCGGAGAGGGTCAGCCCTCCGGCGGTGAAGCCAGGTCGCGCCTTACGGGAGCGACTACTTGATCTTCAATCAAGACAATCACCCCGATCACGATCAGCACTAAGCTGGCGGGCCAAATGACCCACAGTGCTTGGTCGATCCAAGCCAAGACGAAGCTGATGGCCAGTAGCGGCAGGACTATTCGCAGCCCGGCCGTGAAAAGCTCGACTTCGAGCCGGTCGACATCCGACGGGTTCTCGATTAGCTGGCGGCGCCAGTCTTTGAACGTCCTAGCGGGCATCGGGCACCCGCCTGACGAGTCGCAACCGACCCCGGTCGAGCCACCAGCCCAGCGCTTCGCGTTCGCCCTCGGTCGGGACTCGCTGGTTCTTTTCGAGCCAGATTTCTAGCCACGGTGGTAGCTTTTCCAAGTTTTCTCCTTGCCTGTCAATGGGCGATCAGCGGCGCCCGCGGGCTCTGGCGTTCAACCAGACACCTACGCCGATACCGATACCGATCGCTAAACCCAACAGAGTCAACCATCTCCCCCTTACTATCTTGATCATCCAATCCATGAACCATGGGTGTCTGACGACCAAAAACAGCAGCCCCACCATCAGGGCAAAGCTCAACACCTGTTTGAGGGACGGCACGTGACTCTCCTTGCTCACCGAAGTTCGCAACTTACACTATTAAATCATTTTTTTTGGCATTATTCAACGTATAGAAGCGGCGTATAATATCGATATGGAACGAACCGGACCAGACCGCCATTTACACTTCTCCGCGGTTGCGCTGGGAACAGAGATACCGGAGGGTTACGAGGCTGGCTCCGAAGGACTGCTCGATTTGCGCGCGCGGCAAATAAACAACGTCATCTACGACGAGCTGTTCCACCAAGGTCTGGAGTTGGAATTCACGTCGACATCCGATGACGACGGCGAGCCCGCTCTTATAAGCGCTTCGTTGCAACCTGAGCCGGCCAGTCTTAAGTCGATTACATTAAGGCAGGACTTTAAAAACTATCGTCTGGCCTATAACCTTTCTCTTGAAAGCCGACCCAATCGCACTTTTTCAATTTTTGATCGAGTTTACGGTAATCAGTTACTACTAGCTTATCAGGCCAGGATGGATGGCAGCCACCTCGAGGAAATGATAAACTTAGCCCAAATTGTCTTTAGCCGTTCTCCCACTTTTCAAAACCCTTGAGTCTTAGATCAAAGTCTTTGAAAAGTTGAAGATCAAGCAGAAAGGTTGGTCCTAAAGACCAATAGGGTGACGGCCCGAGTTGGCCGCCCCCTTTTAGTGTGGCTGTGGTCTCAACGAGACTGGTTGTCTCGGTCTCGCTGAAACTCATTGAGCGTGGCTGTTGCTCGCCACAGAAAGGCGAACACCACCACCGACAGCCCTCCCGGTATCAAAGTGCTCCCCAATGAGCCGGTCTGCTCAAAACTGCCGCCGGTCCAAAGCAGTAGGACCACGAGCAGTAGTAAGAGGGCCGAGAAATTGCGCGACGCGCGCCGACTGGCTCGTTCGTAGCCGGTCATGTTTCCAGCCAGTCTGCGGCCAGGGAGTCATCGACTTCGTAGTCGCCCCGCCGGGCAGCCTGCTCGATCAGGTCGATGACCGTCACCAGTAGGACGATTGCGAACAACGTCAAAATGAACGTCAACACGGTAGTTCCTTTCTGCTTGTGAAGAGGCCGTTTAGCCCCTGCAATTCCCGTGAACAAAGACCACGAGAATCAACTGTAATCTAAGCATAAACCGATTAATGAGTCAAGAGCGGCCACAGGGGTACTAGTTGTTGATTGTCGCTTCGGCAGCCGTAATTTGCGCGTCAATTCTTTGCCGGCTGGCTTCAATCTCGCCAAGCTCGGTTTTACTCTCGCTGACGAGTGCTTTGGGCGCGTTCTTAATATAGGCTTTGTTGTCCAGCCTGGTTTTGATTTGCTTTTGACGGGATTCGAGATCTGTTTGCTGCCGGCGCAAGTTTTCCAGATATACCTTGATGACGTCGTGTTCGACGTCCAGCCAGGCCTCGACGCCCGGTTGACTCAGGTGCAGGCCGGTACCCGATTCTACTTCGCGGCAATCGATTATCCGGGCCAGTTTGGCAATCAGTTCGGCGTTTTCGGCAATGATTGGATCACCTTGATGATATAGCGTGTTCTGCCTTAGCCTAAGTTGGCTTTTGAGTTCTCTAATCTCGGTTACGACGTTCTTCACGAGCTCAAAGTCTTCGGCGCCACTAGCCGCCGCTTTAGCGGCTTTGGGCCAGCGGCCGCTAATGAGCTGGCCTTCGGTCCAGCTGAGGGTCTGCCAGATGGTCTCTGTCACGAACGGCGCAAACGGATGGGCCAGGGCAAGTAAGGTCTTTAGCCCATGGGCCAGCAGGTGCTCGTTTTTATTGATTTTGCTGGCTTCCAGGTACCAATCGGCCAAATCGTCCCACAACAGGTGGTGGAGGCGTTCATAGGCTTCCGAGAAGCGGTACTCGTCCATCAACCGGCCGATATCGCTCACACCCAGGCTAAGCCGATGGATGAACCAGTCGTCGGCGGGGTATTTGGCCTGGGGCTCAAGATAGGCGTAGTCGTCGCCTAAAACCCCTTCGATATAACGGGCGACATTCCATAGTTTGTTGGCAAAGTTGCGCGCCCCGATAATCTTATCCTCGGCAAAGGCACTGGCCACCCCGGCCACCCGTCCGCTGATCAGCCCCATTCTCAGCGCATCCGAACCGTGGCTGGCAATTACGTCCATCGGGTCAACTACATTGCCTAACGACTTGCTCATCTTGGTGCCGTCGGCGGCAAGGACATAGCCATGGATATAAACAGTAGTGAAGGGCACATCGCTGGTGGCATAAAGCCCGAGCATTATCATTCTTAGCACCCATTGGTTGAAAATCTCGCCGCCAGTTTCCATGACAGAGGTGGGATAAAACCGCTTAAAGTCCTGGCCGTCTGGATAGCCGAGTGTGGTAAACGGCCACTGGCCGGAGGAAAACCAGGTGTCAAACACATCCGGATCGCGGACGTAGTGCTTCTTACTGACCTCGATAACTTCTTGGACCACACGCTCGTCAAACAGCCAATCATCCGGGTTGTCGACATTACGAAAAGCCGGAATCGGTATACCCCAGGCTATTTGCCGCGAAATATTCCAATCCTTGACGTCGCTTAAGTACTTCAGCGCTTGGGCTTTTTTGGCCGCCGGGTAAAATTTAATCTTGTCGGCTTTGATGGCCTTGATGGCCGTTTCCGCCAGCGGTTGCATGCGGATAAACCACTGGTCTTTTAAGAGCGGCTCGATGACGTTATGACATTTATAACAGATCCCGACCGAGTGCCGGTAAGTTTCTTGTTTGGCCAGCGCCTTGAGCTTTTTGAGGTCGCTAATTACCGCCTGGCGGGCGTCCTCGACGCTGAGGCCACGATATTTTTTCGGCGCTTCCGAAGTAATTTTGCCGTCGAAGCCGATGACCGATATAGCCGGCAAGTCGTGCCGCTGGGCGATGTCAAAATCGGTCGGGTCGTGGGCCGGCGTGACCTTGACGGCACCGGTGCCAAAACTGGCGTCGATGGCCTCGTCCGCCACGATTGGGATCTCGCGGTTTGTCAGCGGTAATTTGATAGTTTTGCCGATAAATTCTTTATATTTTTTATCTTTGGGATGGATCGCTACGGCGGTATCGCCCAGCATGGTTTCCGGCCGGGTGGTGGCCACTGTGATCTGGCCGCTACCATCGGTCAGCGGGTAATTTATATAAGTCAATTTGGTGTCGCGCTCGAGGTATTCGACCTCAATATCGGAAAAACTGGTGTCGTGCACGGTGCAGTAATTGACAATCCGCTCACCACGGTAAACCAGGTTGTCATCCCACAGTTTTTTAAAGGTTTTATAAGTCGTATCCACCACCGATTGGTCCAGGGTAAAGGTGTAGCGGCTCCAGTCCACGCTGGCGCCCATGGCTCTGACCTGTTGTTCCATCCTCCCTCGATTAGCCGCCACGAAATCCCAAACCTGCTTAAATAACTGGTCGCGGCTAAAATCAAACCGGGTTTTGCCGTCTTTATTAAGTTGCTTTTCGTAGACTACCCAGGTCTCAAAGCCAGCGTGATCCGCGCCGGGCAAGTATAAAGTAGCCTTGCCCTTCAACCGGTTGTAACGGACCATAACGTCTTGAATCGCGTTGGTCAGGGCGTGGCCGATGTGCAGCGGCGCGTTGGCGTTGGGCGGCGGCATGATGATGGTAAAGGTATCGCTGCTACCGGACGGCGCAAAGGCACCCGCCTGCTCCCATAACTGATAAATATCAGCCTCGTACAGTTTGGGGTTATAAGTTTTTGACAGTTTCATTTAGGTCTTGGGTCAATCCTCTTTCACATGAAAGACAAACAAATACATAACTAGCAACACTTTACTAGTATCCTAATCCCACCGTTATGACCGGGTTTGGTTTTAATGTTTGTTTACCCAACCAGTGTAACCAAATCAATAAAAAACCTCCAGGGGAGGAGGGTCATCACTTCAGTCGCGGCGGATTAAGCCCGCCACTCCGCTCTTAAATTGTCCAGTATGACACTCAATATGCCAGCCGATTGTTCGTGCTCAGCCGGATTGAACTCGTCGCTGTGCAGTCTTCGGTCGGCTTCGAGTAGACAATCTTCAATTAACCCGAAAGCTTCAGCGTAATCGATTTGCCCGTTATCATCAGTGACCATTCGCTCTACAACATCTTCCACCCGACCGGCAATTACCGCGGCTAAGCTGCCCTTAGAGTCACCGCTAGGGGATACGGCGGCTATTAAATTCTCCTCGGGCATGGCTAGTAATGAAACTATACTGTTGATGGTTTTGGCTCTAGTTTGAGCCTGGTCTTCGGCTTTGTCGTGACCGCGCAGCAGACTAAGCAAATCATCGGTGGCCAGATTGTGAGCATTGTTAGCCTGGTCTTCATCGTGAGCCTTCAACTCCCGCCTTAAGCCCTCGGTGGCGGCCCGGTGGGCGGCGTTTTCGGGGTCAATGGGAGATTCCATTGGATGAGAAGGTGATTGTTCGGTTGACATTTTGATTTTGAATTGAATCGTAATTAAATATTAGCATAAGTTTTATAAAAAAGCAAGTATCTGTTGTTTTAATTTATAGGACTAGGCTAGGATTTATGTCCAGCTTAAAGGGGCTGTCCGGCGCAGCTTTAGCCCGCGCGCGGTAGAAGCCGAGAGCCGCGATCATGGCGGCGTTGTCGGTGCAAAGCGAGATTGGTGCGTAACGGATATCGAGCGGCAGCCGCTTAGCTAGTTGCCGCCTGAGTTCGCTATTAGCCGCCACGCCACCGGCGATGACCACGGTCTTGGGTCTAAATTGACTATAAGCCGACTCGGCGGTGTCGACAAGAGTTTCGATCGCAATCCGTTGAAAGCTGGCCGCGATATCACTTATTTGCGTCTTATTGAGTTTATTAGCGAGCTCGGTTGAAGGAAAATTATAATCGACACCAACCAGTGCTTGGACGGCGCGAAGCACGGCCGTCTTTAACCCGGAGAAGCTGTAATCAAACCCCGGCATACTGGCTTTGGGTAATTTTAAGAAGTCGGGATGGCCGGCTTTAGCGGCGGCCTCGATGCTCGGTCCGCCGGGATAGGCTAAGCCTAGCAATTTAGCCACCTTGTCAAAGGCCTCGCCGACAGCGTCGTCCTGGGTTTGTCCCAGAAGTCGATAGCTTTGATGGTCTGATAGCAACACTAGGTGGCTGTGCCCGCCGCTGACAATCAACGCTAATAACTCAAATTCCGGCTCGGCCCAGGCGGTGGCGGTCGACAAGTCGAGTTTGGCTTTAGCGGAATGGTCCCAGTCAATAAAATTGGCGTAGACGTGCCCCAAAGCGTGATGGACACCATAAAGCGGCTTATTTTTTATCAACGCCAGCGTCCGAGCGGCCAAAGTACCGATTAACAGGCTGCCGCCCAGTCCCGGGCCATTAGCCACGCAGACGGCGTCAATCTCATCCCAACTCAGGCCTGATTGATCGATGGCTTGGTCAATCGTTGGAGTCATAACTTCAATGTGGCTACGAGCCGCTACTTCTGGCACCACGCCGCCGTAGAGCTTGTGCAGGTCGACTTGGCTCAAAACTACATTGCTTAAAAGCTGGCGGCCGTCTTTGACGACGGCCGCGGCGTTTTCATCACAGCTGGTCTCGATCCCTAGGACATTCACGCAATCTTAATTTTACCGCACGCGCCCGCGGCGGGGCCTAATCGACGGTAAAGTACATCACCGGCGACATATTGCCGCGGTTACCGGCTTTGTCCTCGGCACGAACGATCATTTTATAGACGCCGGCTGGCAGGTTTACGTTCAGGCTCCAATCGGCGTACAGCGGGTTGGCTGCGGGTGAACTTAAACTAGCCGGAATCCGGATAAGTTTGGCCCGCCAACTGCCGTCCGGTTTCAGCCAGGCGCCGTGAGTCATATCTTTGACACCAACCATAACCCGTTTAAGGCTGAGGTTGTCGCCAGCCACGCCTTTAAATGTCACTGCTCCGGCCGGGAAAACCGGCTGGGGGCAAACCCCGCTGACGGCGATTAAGCACTCGTAAGGTTTGGCGTATGGTTCAAGATTATCGCTAGTCGGCTGGTAATCATTAGCGTTGTCATAAAACCAGGGGTAGTTGCCCGTCCAGTTAATTTCTGAGGGTAGTGACACGGTCTGCTTGGTAATTGACCAGTCACCGGCTTTAGTCTTGGCCCCTGAGTTTTCAAACCGGATAAGTTTGGCCGATTTCAACGCGTTGAAACCCTGGCCCCAGCCCTTGGATTCGGCAAAATCCATCAGCAGCTTAGGAATCCTGGTCGGAGCGCGTTTATCATGGCAATAGGTGTCCGGATACCAACTGCGGTTTCGGACCAATACCCCGCCGATGGTGTAATCCTGGTTGCCGTTTTTAACATAAAAACCGTCGCTTAGAGTATGCTCCGGCACGACCGTCCAGATACTTCTGATCTGATAGGGCACCAAGTTTGTCAAGGTTGCCACGTCTTCATTGGCCGCGCCGGCCCGTTTGTAAAGCTGATATTTGATCTTGAGCGGAGTACTATCGGCCCGGATATCCCAAAAAACCTGATGTTGAAAGATTTGAATCTTGCCATTTATGGGCGCGACGATAAATTGACCGGTAACGTTGATCGGCGCCTGGCCGCCAGCGGCGTTCGGATTGGGTACGTTGGGATTGTCAACCTTGCCAAACCGAGCAGGCGACAAATCCATGCAAGCTAGCGGGTGGCCATACCGGTCTAGTTCTTTATCGGGGAATAAAAACGGCTCAAATGCACCTTGTGGTAGGGCGCGCGCTTCGGCCCTGGCGTTTTGCTCACACTGGTCTTCCAGCCAAGCGATTTGTGAAGCGTTAAGGCGCGATCGGTTGCCGGCAATCATGGTCTCGCAGCGCCGGTCGCGAACCGTCGCGTTTAAAGGCAGCGTGGTCTGGCTAAGCGGCCAGAACAAGCCGGCTAATAGCACCACCGCTAGAATTTTGAAAATCACGCGTTTAAACATAACACATCCTTAACATTCTTATATTATATAACGAATATTCTATGAAGTCAATATTAGTTACGGCGGTTGGCGGCGATTAGCCGCCATTGTATGATGTAGTCAATGATGGCTTGGTTAAAACGGATAGTCCCGATTTCGCTGGCAAAACCCCTTTTGCCCGCCTATCATCGGCTGCAAGCGATAGCGGCCAACCTTCGTTACGGCCTGCCCGCTCGGTCGCTTAAAGTAGTGGCCATTACCGGCACCAACGGCAAGACTACAACGGCGGCTCTACTGGGCAAGATCCTGCAACAACAAGGCTGGCGGGTCGGAATAAGTACGACCGCTTTTTACCAGGTCGGCGACCGACAAACCCCGAACGACACCAACATGACCGTGACCGACCCGTTCCGCCTATTTAAGCTGCTAAAGCAGTTCAAGCAAGCCCAGGTTGATTGGGTCATACTGGAGACTACCTCGCACGCGCTCAGCCAATCCCGCATATGGGGCATCCCGATCGAGGTAGCGGCCATTACCAACTTAACGCAGGACCATCTTGATTGGCACGGGTCGATGGATGCTTACGCCGCCGCTAAAGGCAAGCTCTTTAGAAGAAAGGCTCGTCTGCATATTCTCAACCGCGACGATGAGTGGTTTCATTTTTTTGACAAGTTCGAGCCAAAAGACCGGGTAATAACCTACGGTGTCGATCCGGATGCCGACTGCCGGATAGCCGCCGCCAAGCTGGGCCCGCACGGTTCGGTGTTAGAACTCAAGCTGGAACGAGCCTTAATCAAGGTCAAACTAAAGCTGACCGGCAAATTCAACGCTTATAACGCGCTCTGCGCCGCGGCCATCGCCCACGGCTTGGGCTTGGAGCCGGAGGTTATTAGCCAAGGTCTTAAGAACCTGGAGCAAGTACCGGGCCGGATGGAGAACTTGCCGACAAAACGAGGGTTCAACATCATTATCGACTATGCTCATACGCCCGACGCGCTCAAGAACGTGTTAGAGACCCTCCAGGGCGTAACTAAGAGACGAATTATCACCGTGTTCGGCGCCACCGGAGATAGAGATGCCAGCAAGCGTCCCCTCATGGGCAAAATCGCCGCCCGTCTTAGCGATGTCATGATCGTGACTGACGACGACCCTTACAGCGAGAACCCGCTGTCGATTCGGGCCGCTGTACTGCAAGGGGCTGACAGCGTAGTCGACGGCGCCGAGATTTATGAAGTCGGCGACCGGCGGGGTGCTATCGCCAAAGCAATGGAGCTAGCAAAACGGGGAGACACGATATTACTGGCCGGCATCGGCCACCAAACATACCGAGTAATCGGCGATCAGAAAATCAAATGGTCAGAACGAGCGGTCGCCGAAGAATTATTGGCTAAATCTAATTAACTGAGAAAGTCACCCAGCTGGCTATCGGTCCCCAGTTATTAGCGGCGTCGATAGCATAGACCGACATCAAATAGTCATTGGATGGCAGGTTGGCAATAAAGTAAGACCAGCCGACCGACTGGCTGCCGGCGTTGGTGACGGTGGCGTTGTGCCTGATAGTACTAGCGGCAAAGGTTCCGTTGGCTTGCAACCACAGTTGTGAGCCAAAGCGTTGCCTGACACCAACTTTGACTTGCGTGACGCCGACGTTATCGGTGGCCGTGCCGCTCAAGGTGACGCTCGGCCCGTTAAAGACCGTGCCAGCCGTAAAACCGGAAAACGGTTCGGGCAGAGTCGTATCCGGCCCGGGCGGCGGAGGCGTTGGAGCCGTATTGGCGATCAACTCCAGGTCAAAACTGATATCCGAGCTGGTACTGCCGTTATTGTGAATCTCTACCGCGATGGTGTTAGTACCGTTTACCAGGCTAGATTTGCTGACGGTAAAGACGTTCCAGGCGCTTTCGTCGGCACCGGCAATCGTCGAGGCCGCGTTGGTGTCAAAGTTTATGGTGCCGCTCGGCATGTTGGACCGAACAACTTCAACGCCGTTTAGGTAGACCACGGCACCGTCATCGCGGACAAGATTGAGCGTCAGGTCGCTGATGGCTGAGACGTCACTAACATTGAATTTCTTCCTAAAGTAAGTGGTAATGCCATTTTTTATAGTTACCGTTGCCTCGTCGCCGTCACCAAAGCCCAGTTGGGCCGGGCCATTAGACCACGAGCTATCATCGTAGCCGGCGCCACGCCAGGCAGTGCCTAAATTAGCTCCACTGTCGTTATAGAGCCAGGCCGAGCCGGGATCAATTGGCAAATCCTCCACGGCCGGCGGAGGCGGGGGCGGAGGTGTTGACGGAGCGCCATGGACCGCTTGGCTGCCGCTGTCGGTATATGTACCACCGGCCACGTGGACAAAGTCCCAGGCGTAGCTGTCAGCCGTCAGGGTCAGCTTGAGCACACCCCAATCGGTGAAGTTGCGGGTCTCGGAGTAAACCGACGGCGTTTGCATTTGCGGCCGGAGAGCAATTCCGCCAGTGCCGACTATGAATTCCCGGATGCCAAAGTTTGAATCCGGTAGACCGTTAGCGTCCAGCGGCATGTAACGTTCATAGTGATGCTCGTGGCCAGCTAATGCCAAATCAACGCCAAAATCATACAGTGCCTGCCACAGCGGTTGAACATTTAAGTGGTCGTTATAGTTGTTCTTGGTAAAGCGGGGGTGGTGCCAATAGGCCAGGACATTCTTGTCAGAATTAGCCGCTAAATCAGCTCGGAGCCATTGGGTCTGGGCGCTGCTGGCGCCGCAGCCGCCACCGGCAACCTCCGCGCACATTGAGTTGAGTACGACCGCGTGCCAATTGGCGTCGATGTCATAGGAGTAATAGCCTTGAGTCGGGTCGCCCGCCCGGGCGCCGAAGTAGTTGTAATACGGCGTGGCGCCGCTGGTGTGGTACTCGTGGTTGCCTACCGCCGGATAAGTAATATCTTTGAATTCGCCCCAGGTTGGATCGTAGCAATTGGCAAATTCGGCAGTCGTGCCGTCATTGTAGGCGTGGTCGCCTACCGTCGCTACGCTGCCACTGCCGCTGGCGAATATACTACTAACTACCGAGGCTGTTTGTTCGTCGCCGGGCGAGGAACAGCTGGCAATATCGCCGGCGGCCGCTACCACGCTAAAACCGGTGGGCGGAGGAGGTGGCGGTGGTGGCGGTGGTGGCGTACCTTCGTCGGTCGCCGTCAGGATGAGTTCAAGATCAAAACTTACGTCCGAGCTGGAAGCGCTGGAGTTATGAACCTCAACCGCCAGCGTATTGGCGCCATTAACCAAATTAGCCGGGCTAAGGCTGGCGGCGTGCCAGGCATTTTCTTCTGCGTTTGGAGTCCAGTTGGCCAGAGTGCCAAATGTAACCGTGCCGCCGGGCATGCTTTGGCGGTTAACTTCCACGCCGTTGACGTAGACTACCGCGCCGTCATCGCGGACTAAATTGAGATCAAGCGCCGTCACCTGGCTGATATCGGCCACGTCAAAGGTTGTGCGGTAGTAAGAAGTGATGCCGTTGTTGGGGATGGTGGTCGCTTGGTCGTTTTCGCCAAAGCCAAACTGGGTATTGCCGACCGGCCACGAACCGTCGCTGTAACCGACACCGCGCCAGGCCGTACCAAGATCGGTTCCGCTGGCGTTGTAGCGCCAACTGGAGCCTGGGGCTACTACGGTCGTCGGTACTGGGTCACCGTCGGGCGGGGGTGGAGGTGGGGGTGTGCCAGTTGGCGGCACGTAAGTTATGTTCTTGCGATACAGTACCCCGCCACTGCCGCCAAATTCCGGCCCGTATAAAATATGGCTCATATCGGTAGCGAAGGCAAAGGACTCCGAATTAAAGGTTAAAGCCTGCCGAGAATCGCCATAAGCAATCTGGACCTGAGCGGCCAAGGCTTGATCCCACGTCTGTCCGTCTTCTCGGTAGCGAAGAGTGGCATAAGCGTCGCGGTTAGTGCAGTTGCCAAACCGGGGAGCGGTATTAACCCCAAACACGTGTCCGTCGACGGAAATATCACCCCCGCCAATCATATTAAACGGGTTATTAGGCGCGCCCAGCGGCCGCCCGGCCACGCCGCTGGTACTAGTCAACTGGACGGTGGAGCCTACGCTAACTTGGGCGGCAAAGTTATCGGCCTTCCACGTTCGGTTAGGCGTATCGTCGGCCGACATCGTACAGCCAGAATTAGAACGGCGGCGCTCAACGAACAGCGCCGTGTCGGTTGTACTGTCATAAGCCAGTGTCTCAACTTCCACATTGGAGCTAAGAGAAAAATTCAAGCTGACGTCTCTATCAACCGCTACCGTGGCGGTGTTATTAGTCGGCTGCGAAAGCGTGACGATTGGTTCCTCGATCCGTAATAAATGATTCGTGCCAACGCCGGGTAAATTCTCGTACAAGTAAAGATACCAGCCGGTCGAACCGCCGGGGCCGGTAGCCATGTCTTCCATATCCGTCCAGCTATAAGGCGAGCCAGCGGCAGTCGTAACGGTGTAGCGGGCCAGCACCCGCCAAGCGGCCGGGTCGATAGCGTACAACGTTTGGCTGCCGCCATCCGGCCGATCGCGCTGGTCGTTCACCAGCCACAGCACGCCCGGATTCTTGCGCGAATAAACAATACCTGAAGTCCCGGCGTTAACGCCGAGTAAGTTATTTAGGTTACCCAAGGTTTGGGCGCTCGAGCTAATCGTGGTCGATGGCGGTGCGGCTTTAACTACACCAGCAAACGGCACCAACAACGTTAACAGTAAAACTGCCGCTGCTATCAGATTGAACAGCCGAATATTTGGACGAACAAAATATGTAGTGCGCACCAAGCTTACCCCCAAGTTAGATAGCTACCATTATTTCACTGCCTGACGATTAATGTAAAGCACGAGGGTTTTGACAAAAGCGAAAGTTTTTGTTTACACTAGACTCTAACATGCCGAATAAAACAAAAAGGCTAGCCTGAGATGACTCAACAAGCCCCTCAGAGGATGAACCTTGAGGAGCTTGTCGGTAACCCGGATATAACACCCCTAAATTTTTGGACTGAAGTTGAAAGACTTAACAACGACCGCGTGACCGCGCTAGGTAAACTTGCGGTGCAAGACCCAGCCAGTGGTTTAGCTCCTAAAACGAGGTTTAGTTCAAATCAAAAATTTCTTAAGAATAATTTCATTGTTAATAACGCCCACCCCTCACGGTTGCCAACAATAACCGATCACGAAGCCAAAATCGTCGCCCACAAAGCTTATTGGTCGCTCGGAGTGTTGGAACCTGAGGCTAATACGGCGGAGTATGTGACCGCTCTCGTACCGGCTCTAGTCGGCAGCAGAAGAAATTCTAACAACACTGAAAACGCTGCCGGCTTTATAAACGAGCTGGATCCTGAATCAATAATCAAAATTAGCCGCCTCATTGAGGGACCTTCAAAACGACACACGTTTAATAATGTTATGGCGGCTATGCTGCAAGAAGCCGGCATCTTTTTGATGATACCGGGATCAGGGTATGAGAGTGCAGGCAAATCAGCTCTGGAATCCTCGAAAATCCTGTCGAAGCTGGACGTTGATAGATTGCACGAAAATCCCGAGGCCGTGACTTCAATGCTCAGACGACAATTTGATATTGAGTTTTACAAACTTCACTTGGAAGCAAGGGCCGGACACAAAGCTAGCGACATCGAAAATAATTTCAGACGAGCACAGATTCGATACATTAATACTTACACAGACTGGATAAAATCCGATCAGGTTTTGCCCGGCATAGCCTTTGAATGGTTAGTTACATTAGCCTATAGAGACTACATAATGCGCCACCAGTTATACGCATCGTCATATGTCAGGAGCGCTTACCCTCGAGAAGATTATCCGCGCCACGAGATGACAGGGGGCATATGGGACAATAAACAGTCGATTGACATCTTAGTGGCTGATAGAAGCGGGCGCCACTTTCTGCAATGTAAAACCGATGGAGCTGGGACCGAATCAATAACTGATATTGGACATATCGACGGCTTCAGTAAAACAAGTGGATGGTATGCTCGACCCATAACAATAATCAGTGCCAAAGAGGCTATTAGTAACGACCGCGAAGCCAATGAAAATATCGATACTTATTTGAAACGTAAGTTTACAGAGCATGCTCAAATGGTCAAAATGAGATTAACCGCTAACAACAGATTCAAATTACCAACTGTTGATTCAGTCTTAAGCCACTACGACACAATGTTTGAAAAGAAGTTAGCCGCTTAAAATTCGGCGGTTAAACTACCCTTTTCATCAGTTTTTTTAACCGTCACGCCCTTAAGAGATTCCGGAATAACCCGCTGAGGGTCAAGTGAAACTTCGTTTGGCTCGTGGTCTGGTTTTGGGCCGTCGCCCAAATCTGGCCAAAGATTCCATGGCTCGCCGGTGGCGGGATTCCTCATCAAACGATCGGCCGCGTTGTCCAGCACCATACCAATCAACAGTTTGGTTATGCCCCGTACGCCCCGCCGAATGGGGACAGTCTCATCTTGGGCTGGTCGTCCAGATAGTTCCATAGCAAATATTATAATACAAATATTGACTTTTTACTAGTTATTTGGTATTATATATGGGTTAAGTCAGCCAAAACAAACATGTCATTAAAATCTCCTACAGACAATGAGCAGTCGAATGCAGAAGAATCCTCTGAGAATTTTCAATATCAGATTCTAACTGGCATACGTCGCGCTGGTGAAGATGTATCTGATGAACAGCTCAGAGCCGAATATCTAAGACGCACCGAGAGGTTGATAGACACCTTGGCGGATAGCCATCCGGACTATGTCGTGTTTCTAGACAAGTCAGCCCGCCCGGTATCATGGATGATGGATCAAATGTGGGATACCGTCAGAAATGACACTCCCAGGCCGGATATAAAATTTGTAAACATTGATCGAGAACAATGGAGAGATGAGGTAGGATCTAATCTGTCCCATATCAACGCCGATCGCATAGACTTTCATAGAATTAATGAACTTAGAGCACTCTTTTTGCAAAGACCAGTTCAGGACAACGGCGCAGGCGAAGTTGGCTCAGATGTGATGACTAAACCTTCTATATTTGACGAAAAAAATGTAGTGATAATTGACGAGGTTAAGACATCTGGGGACACCCTCGATATCGCAAAGGCTATTTTTAGGCGGGCTTTTCCTCGCGCTAACATATCAGGTAAATACTGGATGATCCCCAAGCATATAACTATTGCCGGCGGTGGAACTGCTAACGCCGAGCTACCAGTTTGGTATAGAGAAGATTCAATTATTGGGCGGGGAGTAGGGAATAGAGACACCATAAATTCAGCCCGCTCAAATAGTAAGGCCCAACGAGTAGGCAGATGGTTCCTTAGTACGAGATTTGAATCACCTGATCCAAGATCCCGTCAGCTAAGAGAAGAAATAGAACACTTAACGAGTACCTTCATGAGTGGAAGTAGTCCTAAAAAAAATTAAGGGCCTTGGTTCTCGTGATATCTCAGGGTAACAGTTCCGTTAGGAACCATTGAAACCTGTTATATCCGAGAGCCTAGGCCCTGGTTTTGGTCTGAAGGCTGCATAAGCAGGGGTAGAACCTACACTTAAGCAGCTCCAGACGAGCTTGGAGGTAAGCAACGTTGACCCGAGGTGGGGGTCACGTGAGCGTATTCGCCAAGGCGAATTGATAGCCTTTACGCGCCTCTGATCAGGTGAGGGCTACCACGACTTCTTGATCGAAATCGTTGGTCGAGGGCAGGCCGTGGACTGCGGTCCCGCTGTCCTCGAAGTACCGAGGCGAGAACAGGGCCTCGAACTCGATTTCGTCGAGCGCAGCGATGCGCTGGCACAGCAGCTTGACGAACTCGTCGACGGCTTCCTGAATACCTGTGCCATACGGCACGCGCAGAACGAGCGCCGCACAGCAAACTGGTATGTCCTGAATGGTCTGGCTCCGGATCTCTCCGATCAGCCGACTCAGCCGTCTGACGTTGCACGTCCTGCTCAGAGCCTGGTAGTTGATGGCCAACCTGAGGCTCAAACCGCCGTCGTCCTTGATCTCCACCTCGCGGCCGATGTGGAGACTGCTGAGACCTATGACGTCGACGATGTAGACGTCTGCGTCGTGGGTGGTCATGGTCACGAGCGTGAACTCCGCTTGGCTCCCCCTGAAGCTTGGTTGAAGACCTCTTCGTCGAACCACGTCTCGAACACGCCGAGGATGGTCTTGCCCCCGATCTCGAGACGAGTTAGGTCACCCCCACATGCTGGACGATACGTCCCCGAGAGAAGTGAGCCGTCGAGCATGATCTGGACCGAACCGGACGATGTTCCGATCCGATTTCGGACGTTCAGAACCATTTTTAGGTTCCCCTTCCTTGCACTGGCTGAACCGGCCAGGGTGTCGCTACCCTGGGCGGTTTGATCTCACCTCAGACGCCGCGTGGCAAGGACTGCCTGCATCGTCTGGCGGCGAGTGCTCCGTGGCTTATCACGTCTTGACGTACGTCGAAAGACGCGGGCGTCACGAGGCCGAATTCTGTCTGCCAAAGGATATTCCTCCCACGTAGGCGGACAAATTGCTTGCTTACCTCCAGTCTCTAAAAGTGCCTTCGAAAGCACCAAAAATGGCCGATTTTGTTGCGCACCGACCAGGCGCCTTCGATATGGCATTAAAGATAACCACTAAGTGCTGCCTCTGTCAAGCTTAGAAAAGAAAGAAGCTCAGGTTTTTATCGATAATTTGCGGCGGTGGCGGGTGAGGCCAAAACTATCGGTAACCTGAGCTTAATAGAGAGGATTATTGGTAATAATCCCGGGTTTAATCCGGAACGCGCGGTTGAGGAAATCTCTTGCAGGCAGCTTGAGCTGTCCCGCCAGGAACGGAGACCTCAACTCAACCGGCGCGTCCGGATCTCGATCAGCGAGTCTCCGCCAGCGCGGGAGAGCCTCGCCGGTCGATACCTTCATCGCTCTCTCTGCGACAGAGATTGCCTATGCTAGAGTCGTGGGAGGAGACTCCGGCTTGCGGCGGAACGACGAAGGCGGGGCTGATATTCTAAATAAAGTGCGACGAAGTGGTTTAACGGCTCTTCGTTTCCGGGGTAGATATACTAGCAAAATATGGGGTCAGAGTCAACTACGCATAGTCCTTATGCTTGCTGGCTTAACCGCCGGGTATCGCGGCCCTAGACTACACTAGATTACCGACCGAAACCTTGACAGACCGGCCGGTGGTTTGTACTATCTTTAACTGAAATTAGCACTCACATTAACCAAGTGCTAAAATATTTTTAGAAGAACACGAGTTTAACTTTAGGAGGAGAAGATAAGTTATGAGCGCCAAAATTACCCCCCTGGCTGAGTGGGTCGTAGCCGAGCCGGTCGAACGGGAGGCCAAAACGGCTTCTGGACTCTACCTGCCGGACAACGCCAAAGAAAAGCCCGTTATGGCCAAAGTCATTTCTGTCGGCAAAGACGTTAAAAGCGTCAAATCCGGCGACAAAATTTTATACAAAGAGTATTCGACCACGGAAGTGAAACTGGATGGCAGCGAATATATCCTGGTCAAAGAAGAAGATATTTTAGCAACGGTAGGTAAATAATGGAGTCCGTTGCTGGTTTGCCTAAGTTTGAAAATTTTTTGGATAAAGAAACGGGGGAAGTCGAAACGCTTTCTAAAAGAGAATTAGCTGAAAGGAGAAGACTAAATGGCTAAAAAAATATTTTATGACGATGACGCCCGCCGCCGAGTGCTGGCCGGCGCCCAAATGCTGCACGACGCCGTCAAAGTAACCTTGGGGCCCAAGGGCCGAAACGTGGTTTTAAGTAAGAGTTACGGCGGGCCGACTGTCACCCATGACGGCGTGACGGTAGCCAAGGGCATCGAACTGCCGGATGAAGACGACGAACTGCTCGGCTCAAGTGTTGGAGCAGAGCTTATTAAGCAGGCCGCTAACAAAATGAACGACGTGGCTGGTGACGGAACCACAACCGTTACGGTTTTAACTTTTCATATCTTAAACGAAGCCAATAAATTGATCGCCGCCGGCCACAATCCGATGGAACTCAGAAAGGGTGTCGAAGAAGCCGCCGCCGAAGTCATTAAAAAGCTGGCCGGTATGAGCGAGAACATCGGCAGCGATAAGTCCCGCGTCGCTGAAGTCGCTACTATCTCCGCCGGCGATAATGCGATTGGCAACCTTATCGCCGACGTTATCGATAAGGTCGGCAAAGACGGCGTCGTAACGGTCGAGGAAGGCCAGGGTCTGCAAATGGAATCTGAGGTCGTCGAGGGCTTTACAATGGATCGCGGTTTCGTATCGCCCTACATGGTGACCGACCCGGCCCGGATGGAAGCCGTTTACGAAAAGCCCCTGATATTGATCACCGACAAAAAAATCTCCAGCGTCCAGGAATTTCTGCCAGTCTTAGAGAAAGCCGCCCAGGCGGGCAAAAAAGACCTCGTCATCATCGCCGAGGATATCGAGGGCGAGGCCATGGGCACACTAATTCTAAACAAACTAAAAGGCACATTTAATACCGTCGGAGTCAAGGCTCCGGCATTTGGCGATCGGCGCAAAGACATCTTGCAGGATATCGCTATTTTGACCGGCGCCACCGTCATCACCGAAGACCAGGGCTATAGCTTTGAGAACACCGATCTAGCTATGCTCGGTACGGCTAGAAAAGTCATCGTTACCAAAGACGACACCACCATTATTGAAGGTAATGGTTCGCCAACTGAAGTCGACGCCAGAATCAAACAAATAACCGCCCAAGCCGCGGCCGCCACCAGCGAGTATGACAAAGAAAATCTGGAAAAACGCCGGGCGGCCTTGAGCGGCAAAGTCGCCGTCATTAAAGTTGGCGGAGCGACAGAGACCGAAATCGAAGAGAAGAAATTCCGCGTCGACGACGCCGTAGCGGCCGTCAAAGCCGCCTTAGATGAAGGCATAGTAGCCGGCGGGGCAGTGACGCTGGTCGATTTGAGCAAGCTGATAGACGCCAGCGGCAACGATTCTCACGCCGCGGGCGCGACCGTGTTGAAAAACTCTTTGGTCCAACCATTTAGGCAACTCATGTCCAATGCCGGCATTAACGCCGATGAAAAACTGCCGGAAGTCTTAAAAAGCAAAAAGACCGGCTGGGGATTTAACGTCAATAGTCCGAGCAAGCTAATCGATATGAAAACCGACGGCGTGGTTGATCCGACCACCGTGGTCAAAGAAGCCGTTCAAAACGCCGCGTCAATCGCCGCCACCGCTATGACTATGGGCGCATTAGTCGTCGATATTCCCGAGAAGAATACCCCAGCCCCGGCCAGCGGCGGCATGGGAATGGACTACTAGACTTAAAGAAGGTGTCCAAATACCAGTTTTAAGCGCAAGCTGGCAACGATCTCGTTGCCATAGGGCTTGATTTATTAGCTATAATATGTTAATATTTAACAATGCTTAGCCCTGTTGCTTCATTTGAAAATTACCCTCTTACTAGCGAGCCCATAGCTATCGAACGCGATAGTTTTGACAATGGCCTCAACATTTTAAAAAATGCCGCCGCTGTTCATCAGGACGCCTATACCAAGACAAATGAACTACTCGATGAAGTATTGCTCGGCGGGGTCGTAACCGACGCCACAAAAACCGGCATAGAACAGTATCTAAAATCCCAGACCGATTTAGCCGCGCTGGAGTCAATTCCAGTCACCGCTAAAGACGAGAGTCTAGCGGTTAGAAACGAATATTTATCACGCTCGCCCAGGCAGCTTCAGGATTTGATCGAAATGGCGTGGCAGGCCAAGCAAGAAGCCACTATAGAAATGACCAGCGTCAATCTGAACCAAGATAAAAACCGACGGATATCCAGACACTTGATCAATCAGGCGCTATTTCAGCAGACGTTGGAAGAATACAAAGATAAATACCGCCTAAACACCAAAGACATAAGTATTATCGAACACTTAAGAGACCTAGCCGACGATGATCTGGAACACGCCTGGTACTCATTGAGTCCCGCTGTGTCCCTTCAACGGGCAGTCGAAGACAAACGGCAAATGGTTCCTAAAAAAGCCCCCCACCCGGATAACGGTATCCGCCCAGCCGCTGGTCAGAAACCGGCCGCCCAAACCCCTGAAACTGTCGATCAAAACGCCGTCTTACTTAGTGTCGTCAACGAGGCCCGGGTAAAAGCCCAGCGGATACTCTTCGGTCTGAATAAAAAACTCGAGCTAGACGATATACGCGACCTGATCGGACGGTACAAGCGGATGGATGAGCCCAGGGCTAACTGGATCGTTGACGGCCTGGCAGAAGATATTCAACGCTCAGCCAGCGACGCCCAGGATGCCCAGTCAATAATTAATCAGCGAGTAGAATTAAAGGTCGGGCAGTTAATTTATGGCAATCGCAAGAGCTTTTTAATCCCGTGGCGAATATTTTCCGTAAAGCTCGATATTCCAGAACTTCAGTTGCTGGAGACACTAGATGATGCAAACGTTAAACCGACCAACAATCAGCTAGCAGAATTAGGAAAATTTGCCCGAATTACCTTTAACAAACTAGATCAGCGTAAGCACAAACACCGAGTTTAGACTGGCAAGTAAAAGTGTCTAACAGATTAGAGATTGAGATTGAATTGTACTAATTACAATAAAGTTGGTTATTGGCTTTGAACAAATAAAATGTACGTTACAATAAATACTACAAACAAAAATGCGTTTGACCCGCCCGCCTAAAAGGCGGGCGGGAATTTATTTTACCGGCACCCTTTAAAGCGTTCAAGGCTTTAATTCTGGTCGGTTGAGTTCTGGTTCTGCGCCCGAGTTAGGTAATTGACCTCGTTAACTACGTCGAGCAGGGCTTCTGCCCGCTTTTTGTCGTCTTTTATCGCTTGGGCGGCGTCATAAGCCGGCTTAATCAAAGACGGATCGTCCGATGCTCTGAGCATCATCAGCAAGGTGTCGAATCGGTCTTCCGGTGACTGGTCAAGATGCTTAACTAACGGCCCTAATTGCTGCAGGGCTTCTTGTTTAATGTCATACAGCTCGCTGAAATTGCCGCTGCCGCGATTGTCGATATCATCGGTGTTACCAGCAGGGGGGTTGTCCGGCTCGACGGCCGGAGTTGGCTGCACCGGAGGTTGAGCGGGCGGCGGCGGTAGGGCTGGCTCGGGCGAGTCCGAAGACGCCGGGCCAGATGATTCCGTTTGTATTTGCAAATTATTGCGCTGCGGTTTTATTACCGTCGGCGAAGCGACTGATCCGCTCATTGGCGGCTCGTCTTTCATGGCTGAGGTAATAGCGCTCGCCACATCGTCGCTGATTAAATCTTCCTGCTGGATATTTGTACCGGTATCTTCTTCCACTCCACCCTCTGTTTGTTTAAATTAGTTGCTTTTATGCTAGCACAACCAGGGGTTTAGTTCGATAGCGCTTAAGCTATACTTAGTAGCAAAGGGATGACCATGCTCGACGATCTAAAATATATCCATAACCGCGACAAGTCCGACGCACTAGGCGAAGCCGAGAAATCACCGGCTCAGCTGCGTCATGAATTTAAGGTCGAGCTTAAAACCTTAAATAAGATTGACAATATCGTGGTCGCCGGCATGGGCGGTTCGGCCTTAGCGGCCAGCCTGTTTCTAAACTGGACAAGCCCGGATAGGCCATTCATTATCAACCGCCAATATGATATTCCCGGATTTGTCGGTTCTAAGACCTTGTTTGTGGCTTCCAGCTACTCAGGTAACACCGCTGAAACAGTCGCCGCCTTGAATCTGGCAGCTGAGCGCCGGGCCCAGATTGTGGTCATGGCCTCGGGTGGAAAGTTAGCGGCCATTGCGGCTGATAGAAGTTACCCAATTTATGTATTGCCAGGCGGCTTGCAGCCCAGAATGGCCGTCAACTATAACCTACGGGCACTGGGTGAGATGATTGAATCTCTGGGTCTTATGAGCGATATCGTCGACCAGCTGGAAACCGCTTCGATTTATCTTGAACAAGCCGTCCTAAGCTGGCGGCCGGACGTCGCCACCGCTGGTAACCTGGCCAAAGAGCTAGCCGAGGAGATTTCCGGCAAAAGCGCCGTTATTTACGCCGGTCCCAGGCTGAGCGCGACGGCCTATAAATGGAAGATCAGCTTTAACGAGACGGCAAAAAACCTGGCTTTTTATAACCAATGGCCAGAGTTTAACCACAATGAGATTATGGGCTGGACCTCGCATCCGGTGGAGAAACCCTTCCAACCGATTGAGCTGCGCTCCAGTTTTGACGACGAGCGCATAGCCGAACGATTCGTCGTCAGCAACCGGCTATTGTCCGGTCGTATGCCCCACCCTCTAGAAATTCAGGCCGAGGGCAACAATCTTATCGAGCAAATGCTCTGGACGGTACTGCTAGGAGATTTTGTCTCAATTTATTTAGCCTTGCTTAATAACGTCGACCCCACGCCAGTCGATTTGATTGAGAAGCTGAAAGAAGAGTTGAAGAAAAATTAGCCCTTCCAGACCGGAAGTGTCGCTGCCAGCGATGAGGGCTTTGCCACTTTTAACGTAAAAGTGGCGTAAAAACTTGGGACGGCATCGCCACGGTGATTGAATCAGACCAGGTTCAAAGCTGAACTGCGAAACTCCTCGGGTTTTTATCTAAACTTGTGCCACTGGCATTCCAAACAGAAAAACCCTCGTCAAACATTCTCGTTCCTAGACGCTTTTCACCTGGTTTGATCCATCAGTGGCTGCTGATGTCCCCAGAAATTACGGCTCAGACAGTGGTTGAGCGACGTTGTTCGGTATAATGAAGCCAAGAGCAAATACAGAAGGGCTTATGGAAGGCATGCAGTCGGGTAGCGAAAACGAAGTTTGGTTTGAGATTGATGAACGGCACATAGAACGCCCCCGGCCTGAAGTTGAAGGCCCCAACCCGATTCCTACAAATGGAGATATCGAAACCAACACCGAGCCCTATGCTGCTGGCTGGCCAACTAATCGGAAAAACGCTTGGTCAGCTAAACTAGCAGCTGAAAACCTGGCAAAGCGCAGAGAAGCTAGGCAATCCTCACTGGCGGAGTAAAAAGATTATATAATTTAGTTATATAGTTTTTTACTTGTCTGAGTTTAATTTTGGTTTTTGGCATAGACAACTAGGCGTTTCATTTGCTGGGCCTTTGGCGAGTTCCTGAGAGTGAGTGTCAAGTCAACAGCTATCAGGCGAGGACTGTTTGAGCGAACGATTAGTGAGCGAGTTCCGCAAGCTGTTGTTGACCTTGACGATGAACGCCTCAAGAACAAGCCTGGCCCGAAGAGTTTTTGCCTACTTTTTGTGATTCAAAAAGTCGGTCGCCAAGCGCCGCGACCGGCGCATTTTTGTGGTGGAGGCGACCTTAGCCGGACATGCAGGACTAAAACTGATCAGTGAAATTAGTTTGATATTCGTTTTTCGTCCACCAAATAAACCCAACGGCGATAGTCAATAAGACGACAAGAATAATGGTCCGGGTACGCTCGTTCATGGCTTTGGCTCCAGAATATCAGTATTTACCAAATGGCCTTTTATGACCAGCCGATTGGTAGCGGTCCAGATTGGCGTACAGGTGTAGAGGGTAGCTATTGGATCCGCCGTATCAGCCTCAATCTCAATTGCCGAAGCCGGTACGACGGATTTATCGAATACCTCGTAGATGTATTCTTGCCGGTTCCACCAAATCGCAAACCGCTCGCCGACGTCAATCTTGTCGAGATTATAAAATGCCGCCTCGCTGGAATAGCTGAATCGATGGCCGATAATGACTGTGTTGCCGCCCTTGTCCGGCGTGCTGGTTTTGGGCCGCCGCCAGCTGCCACCGACGCCGAGCACGCTGATATCCGCGCCCTCGACTACCGGCACATCAAGCGCGATAGACGGCACGAGCAATGTATTCTCCTCTGGCGGATCCGATAACTTGCTGCTATCGACCTGGCCACTGGCTAAGTCGCCCCGGTAAACATAGCCGTTAGTGTCATCGAGTAATTGGGTTATCCAAAGTTTGATACCGGGCAGCCAAGGCAAAATCGTAATATAAAGCCCCAAGGCAATCACCACACCTGACAGCCAATTATTCACCTGCCGATGAGTCGGTTTTGTAAGTGTCATGCTGCTAGTATAAATCCTATGTCGGCTCAGATAGTAGTTGAGCCGACTATTTAGAGAAATTCATCAATGAAATTGGAATTTATTTCCATTTCATTGATACGTCTTCAGAGGGGAATCATGAGCTAAGCGAGTCTAAGGGGGAGATGTTCTACCTCCTACGGCACCAGCGTTTAGTTCGATTCGTCGACAAATGGATTAGCCTTGCTCTAACAGCCAGCCGGACCGTCGCCCGCTAAACGGCGCGAACAGTTTCAAGAAAATAATTGAAAAACTTCGAATTCATTTCGAGTTTTTCAATACTGGTTGAGGGGGAGAATCGTAAGCCGAAGGCGAACCTAAGGAGAGGGTGTCCCCCTCCTTAAAGCCACGACTTAGTCTTAGTCGTGGCGCAATGATTCAATCGGATCTTTCCTGGCCGCCTTGGCCGCGGGCACAATACCAAACACTATGCCAAACAGCGCCGCCGCGGCCGCGGCAATGGCGATGCTAGACAGCGTAATCGAGGGCTCGAATTCCGTCGTCAGTTCCACGATTAGGCCAATTAGGGCGGACAAGCCGACGCCGATGGCGGCGCCGATGACAGTAATGACGATGGCTTCGATTAAAAACTGGGATAGGATTTGGCCGTTAGTGGCGCCAATAGCTTTTCTGATACCGATCTCCCGCGTTCTTTCGGAAACCGTGACGAACATGATATTCATAATGCCGATGCCGCCAACCAGCACTGAAATCGACGCGATCGCCGTCACGGCCGTCGTCAACAGATTAAGAATTGTGTCGACGGTGTCTAAAAACTCTTCCGGTTTACTGATGGAAAAGTCATCGCTGCCGCGGGTTTTGAGCAACGATTGGCTGATGTCACCTATGGTCTCATCGATCCGTTCGACATTTTCAACCTTGATATCAAATTCAATGAACTGGGCCACGCCCTGGTTAAAAGCTTTGCCGGCGCCAATTGGGATGTAGGCATAGCGGTTGAAATCGGAGCCAAAGCCACCGCTTAAAACCGACTGGTACTCCGCCAGTACGCCGATTACCGTAAACTCCCGGTTTTTAATCTCAACTTTTCGGCCTAAGGCCGAACTTTCTCCGAACAACTGTTGCTTAAGCGTGCTGCCCAAGACCACCACAAAATCATTCTCGATCTTATCATCCAAAAAAGTCCCATCGGCTACCTCCTGGCCCAAAACTTCCAGTATGGCTGGCTCGGTCGACATCACGAACAAGCCTTTTTGCTCGTTATCGCCGACCACCACTTCGTTGGCGGCCAGCATAAAGCCGGTGGCGATGCGAACATTGTCTAGCTTCTTAATCGCGCCGAGGTCTTTTTCGGTAAAGGGCGGGGCGGTGAAGGTAGCTAGAAAATCAAAGCTTTCGATCTTGCCTTCCTCGTCACGGACAATTGACTCGCCGGGGTTGGCTTGTAAAAAGTCGTTGCCAAATGATCGAACTTCGTCTGTCACTTGCTTTTTTAGCCCTTGGCCAAATGACACGAAAGTTACAACCGACATGACCCCGATAATAATGCCAAGCATGGTTAGAAAGGTTCTGAGCTTGGAACCGCGCAAGGCGTTTATGGCCATTTTAAGGTTCATAACAAACATCAGGTTTTGGCCTTTCTGCTAGTCTTTTTGGCGGGTTTTTTTCTGGGTTTGGCCGCCGCCGGAGCGTGCCTGGCCTTTATCTGTCCGTCCACCACGTGTATGGTGCGCTGGGCATACTTCGCTAGATCCGGGTCGTGCGTCACCATAATGACGGTGTTGCCCTGTTCGTTAAGGTCTTTTAAGGTGTCTAAGATACTGAGACCGGTTTTGGTATCGAGGTTGCCGGTCGGCTCGTCCGCCAGAATGATTGCCGGGTTGTTGACTAGTGCCCGGGCAATGGCCACCCGCTGGATTTGGCCGCCCGATAATTGATTAGGGAGGTAGTACTCACGCTCGCCCAAGCCGAGCCGCCGCAGGATGGTCGAAGCCCGTTCCAGCCGCTCCACATGGCCCACTCCGCGGTACATCAAGGGCAGGGCGACGTTATCAATTACTGTCATCCGGCTTAGCAAATTAAAGGACTGGAAGATAAAGCCGATTTGCTCCCGCCTGACTCTGGCTCGGGCGTTGTTGCCTAAATTGGCTACCGGACGCTCGTTTAGCATATAAGAACCATGGGTCGGGGTATCTAATAGTCCGATTAGATTAAGCAACGTCGATTTGCCCGAACCGCTGGGACCCATGATGGCCACAAATTCGCCCTTATCGACGCTCATCTCAATATCGTCCAAAGCAATAGTAGTAGCATCGCCCAAACCATAAATCTTACTGATTCCGGACATCGAAATAACTGACATTATTTCTATTTTACCACTGTTTGGTTGATATAATTCGGGTATGAAACAAGTGTTTATCAACATCGTGGGTTATCCCGCCAGCAAAAAATCAACCCTGAGCAAACAAATCGCCACCAAGTGGCCACAGTTGAACGTAATCGACGGGGGTCAGATCCGTAAACTCTTAAATCAAAAAAGTACTACAAGCGGCCAGCGGCGATGCAGGGGCGGGGTGTCAATGACTCATTTAGGCGGGTTGTGGACTTGTGGCGAGTCGAACTATTCAAGGAACTGCTGAGCCGGGGCCAAAGTGCTATCGTTGAAGGCGGCATCAACCCTATCAAGCCGTGCCAAATACGGCAATCTCATAAAAACTCAATCTCCCTTGGTTCCAATCATAATGATTCACTGCCAAGTTGATGAACCGCAGCTGATTAAACGCTTGAGCGAGAAGCAACCACCCTAAGTAGATTGGTACCAATCTTACGCTAAAACTGCCATAAAACCGCCGCTTAGAACTGAGTATGATCAGCTAATTATCTACCGACAGGATAATCTCCCAGACGTATTGGAACAGCTAGACAAATTAATGTCCTAGACCGCTGTTCTGGCCTTCGATTTTTGGCCGTATTTAACAATATATTCTTCGACCAGCTCCCGCGCTCGGCGGTCTTCAATCTGGACAGGCGGATGTTTTTGGAAAAACGCCGCCGGTTCGACGATTGCCCCTTTAAGCCCATGATCAAGCGCCAGTTTTAGGCATCGGACCGAATCGATGGCTACGCCGGCCGAGTTGGGCGAATCTTCAACGCTCAAACGCACTTCCATATCCATCGGCACGTCGCCAAAATGCTTGCTTTCAATCCGAAGAAAGCAAATTTTGTTGTCTTTTTGCCAGGGCACGTAATCGCTGGGGCCAACATGAATATCGTCCGGGTCGATACGCTGACCCCGCGCTTCGATCATAGATGTCACGGCCTCGGTTTTTGACGTCTTTTTTGACACCAACCGATCGCGCTCCAACATATTGAGAAAATCGGTATTCCCGCCAGTGTTGAGCTGGTAAGTCCGCTCGATCTTCATGCCGCGGTCTAAAAACAAATTAACCAGCGTGCGGTGGGTGATGGTCGCTCCTACCTGGGCTTTGATGTCGTCGCCGATGACAGGCAGATCGGCATCGGCAAATTTCCTGGCCCACTTCTTGTCCGATGCGATGAAAACCGGAATACAGTTGACGAAACCGCAGCCAGCGTCAATCGCCGCCTGGGCGTAAAATTCGGTGGCTTCCTGGCTGCCGACCGGTAGATAATTGATAACCACCTCGGCGCCAGCGGCTTTTAACTCTTTGACAACGTCGACTGGTTTTTTATTGGGTACCGGCACTAACTCGGCGGTATATTTATTGACCCCATCGAGTATCGGCCCCATCTGAACCTTAACACCGGTTTTAGGCGCCTTAGCAAACACCGTGGTGTTGTTCGGTTCGGCATAAATGGCGTCGGCCACGTCTTTGCCGACTTTATTGGCATTAACGTCAAAGGCCGCCACGATTTCGATATCCTTTATATGATAGCCGCCGAAATTAACGTGCATCACTCCCGGCACGAACGAATCGTCCTGGGCGTTTTTATAATATTCAATACCTTGGAGCAGGGAGCTAAAACAGTTACCGACTCCTACCACCGCGAGTTTTATCTTACCCATATATTCCTATCATTTTTCTAGGCCAGCCCGGGTACTCCCCTTAAGCTCAAGCCATTAATAAACCTTGCCACGTTAATTTAGCGAAAAATCTATCATAAATCTAATATATAAAGTATATATATTTATAGATTTTATTTATAATTAGGTATAAATGGATCACGAATTTAAGAAATTCCTGGCCGTCGCTGAAGCCGGCAGTTTTACCCAGGCTGCTGAGCACTTGCGTGTTTCTCAACCGGCGCTATCGGTAGCCATAAAGAATCTGGAACAACGGCTCGGCGCAAAGCTCCTGATCAGAGACCAGCAAAACTTTGGTCTGACCCAGGCCGGTAAAATCGTCTACGATAGCGCTGCTCGGTTGCGCCTGGAACTAGACGCTATGCGCCAGATTCTAAGCCAGTCGAGCGGGCGTACCGCCGAACGATTTAGAATCGGCACGATTGATAATGTCGGCCAACTACTGTTTAAAAGCGGTGTGGACGATACGGCCGAGAAGCTGGAAGTCGCCGTGTCCGACTCCCGACGACTGTTGGAGGATTTGCTGTTAGATCGTCTGGACATGGCATTTATAACATCGCCCCGGCCTCGGCCCAGCTCGCGGTTGGTTTTGGACGAAGTCGGAGTGGAGCCAATGGTGCTAGTAGCCAGCCTGTCGCTTAAAACCAATCTTAATCGGCAGCTGGCGCTGGGACGACTGGGACAGTTTCTAAGTTATAACGAGGAATCGAACACCCATCATTTAATTGATCGACAGCTTCGGCGGCTTGGTCTGGAGTATGCCCCCCAAGTCAGTTCTAGCGATCCCTATCTATTAAAAAGTCTGGCTCTGGCCGGACGGGGGGCGTCAGTTTTGCCATTTCAGCTAGTCGCGGCCGAGCTCAAACGGGGCCAGTTAGTATTGGCAAAAACCATTATCGGCCGGCCGGTTTATTCTGCCTATCAATCCGGCAAATACTTGCCGCCCAGCGTCGTCAAGCTGATCGCTAACATCGGTGATCACTTAAGCAGAAACTACACCGCCGCTTGCCGCCAGGCCGGAGTTGAGGCCAAAAGTCGTCAGGGTGTTTTGCCCAGGCCTTAAGCCTAGCTTGAAATAATCGGCATTTACTATTAATATTTAAGTAACTACTTAAACATTTGGAGGGCTATGGCTTATCGCATCGGCGTCTTAACTAGCACGACCCGCCGCGAGCGGGCGGGTGAGAAAATCGCTAAATGGTTTATCGAACAAGCTAATAAAATCGAAAGTGAATTGACGTTTGAGCTAGTCGATATCATAGATTTACCACTGTTAGATGAAGCTAATCTGCCGAGCCAGAGAAAATATGAAGACGAGTCGAGCAAGAATTGGTCTAAGGTTGTCAGCGGCTTCGATGGCTTTGTCATCGTATTGGCGGAATATAATCACACACCGCCCGCGCCGATCAAAAACGCTTTGGATACCCTGTTCCATGAATGGAGCCGCAAAGTCGTTGGTTTTGTCGGTTACGGCAGCTACGGCGCCGAAAGTTCGATCATGGGGCTGAGACCGCTGATTAGTTATCTCAACATGATGCCAATCAGAGAGAGCGTGCGCATCACAAAGGCCCACGAAGCCCTCGATCAAAACGGCCAGCCCAAAACTGACTACGTCTTGGGTGACATCAACAAATTCGTAGGTGAACTCGGCTGGTGGGCTAAAGCCCTAACCGACGCTCGGTCTTAATGTGATCTGATCGCGCGCTTGTCCTTTTAGCCAGCCATAGAAATGGTAAAGTACCGATTTGGAACACGCCGCTGACAAGGTAGGACGCTGGATAGCCGTAAATATCGGCGATTTTCGGCATTCATTTTACGAATAATACTACCCGGGGCGTCGAAAAATAACTATCAGAACCGGCGAAATACACTGGTATATAACCTTTTTTGGTTTGGGTGGCCCGAAGCGCACACAGCGCTTACAGCTATGAGTGGCCGAGGGCCGCACGAAGCTTTAGCGAAGTGTGGCGGAGAGGGAGGGATTCGAACCCTCGAGACGATTGCTCGTCTACACGCTTTCCAAGCGTGCCAGATCGGCCGCTCCTGCACCTCTCCGTCTTGGAAGATTATAACCCTTAATTTTTGGCTTACCGTATACTTTAAATCATGCCATTAGAGGTTAATGACGCTTGGTTTAAGACCCGAGATGCCCTCCATACGGGTTTGCGAGCTGTCGGTTGGGTGAAACGATTAGTCGCTCGGCCCATCCCGAATTATCTGCATTATGCCATCGTCCCGACCGAGTATGGCGCCAGCAGCGGGGATCTGCCATTTGGCGGTGAGTTGGTTGTAGACTATCCCGCATTATCCGTCAGCTACGCCAAGCCGGGCGGCGGGGCTTTTGACATCGCTCTGAGCGGCGCCAGCGAGCAGACGATTTTGCGGAACTTACTGGAGATGCTTGCCTCGCAGCACGATCAAATTAGCGCTGCTAATCTGCCGGAGAGTATCAGCGACGGCCGGCTCATAGCGGACGAAGCCAGCGCTGTCGCCTATCTGAAGATTCAAACCAAGATGAACCGGGTTTTAAACCAGGCTAGAAACAAACTGGCTGGTACCAAAACCCCGGTTGTGTTGTGGCCACATGGTTTTGATCTGTCATTTTTATACTTCCTAAAAGGCCAGTCAGAAGATCACGACCCTCACATGAACTTTGGATTTTCGCCCGGCCAACTCAAAGACCAGCCGTATCTGTACCACTATGCCTGGCCGGTCAGGGAGGAGTTGTTCGGGCTGGAGCCACCTAGCGGCGGCCAATGGCAAAGCCAGTGGAGCGTGCCCGGTATCAAATTTGAACTTGAACATATTCGATCAATGCCACTGGATGAAACTGTCGATTTGCTGATCAATCTGTCCGATACGGCCAAACCATACATTAAGGAGCGGGGTTGATGCTAAGTTTAGTAGCCGCCATGGCCAAGAACCGGGCTATCGGCTTAGGCGCTACTTTGCCGTGGGGTAAGACCATGAAGCATGACATCGAACATTATTTGAATATCATTAAAGGTAAAAGTGTCATTTTGGGACGCAAGACCTATGAACACAGCGATCATGCTAGAGATATAATTAAGCGCTTTATCGTTTTGAGCCGAGATGATTTGACTCTGCCGGTAGACACCCAGGTGGCCCATAGCCCGGAAGAAGCAGCCCGCTTGGCCAACCAGCTGGGTGAACCCGAGGTAGTCGTGACCGGCGGCGGTAAGGTCTATAAACTGATGCTGCCCTACGTTGACAAGATGTATCTAACGATCATCGATGAGGGATTTGTGGCGGATACATTTTTCCCGGCCTATAACGAGTCTGAATGGCAAATTATCGAGGATAGAAGCTATAAAAAAGACGAAAAAAATAAATATGATTATCGGTTTTTAACCTTGATCAGAAAAAAATAATAACCCGGGCGTAAGTCGAATGGCGTCCTCAGGAGGACTCGAACCTCCAACCTCCGGCTCCGCAAGCCGACGCTCTATCCAATTGAGCTATGAGGACTCGTTTAAGGAAAGTGGCTCCTATAAGCCTGGGTGCTTCTATCCGACTAAAGAACTAGGACATCATCACTGGCGTCATTCAGATCCATCCGGCGGGGCCAAATAGACCCGCTCGGACGGCTGAATGTTTCCTATAAAGGAAAGTGCTTTCTGCTTTTTAGCAAGCAGAACAGGGGTCACTATAGCACAGCCGGCCTCATACCCCTATAGGGGCTAAAACCTGATGATCCGCATCAGGCGGTCGACTAAATCGGGGCCATGGTCTTCGTGGGGCAACATTGATTCCAGGATGCTACCAATGCTGCCAGCGTCTTGGGGTGAAAAATAGATTGTAACCGGAATCATGAAACGCTTAATTGGCTGGAAAGTGATACTGAGTAACGCCCCTTCCTGCATTACGCTGTAAGACCGAAAGTCGTCCAGCGCAAAATCACGGTCGCCGATGCTGAGCCCGTTTTGGCTCAATGAATATCGTCTGACCTCCGGACGCCGGGCGCCAAATACGGCCAGGGCCACGGCCATTAAAATCAATACGATGACGGAAAATATATCTTTAATTAACAGATAAAGCGCCGCCGAAACAACCAACGTACCACCGGCCAAGATGAGAAACCAACTGCTGCTCTTCTGGTGGTGGATGTACTCTGAAGCCTCCCAGGTTACGACTTTGTCCTCGGCCGCGTCCGGCGCGATTTGTACTACGCCGCCAGACTTGTCTAAGTTACTTTGCTGGGTCTCGCCCACCGGGGCGTTGGCATGGGATTCAGAATGCGCGTAGAAGTCGTCTGATCCATCGGACTCTGGTTGAAAGTTATCGTTACCACCCGCCATAACCATAAGTTTAGCAGAAATATCGTGGCGTAAGAGGGAGGGATGGCGTTTTTATTAGGTTAGGTGTTTGTTTCTAAAGGCCTGTCCAGAACCGGATTTCAAATATTTTTCAAATCTCCTGGCTTCTATTCTCGTGGGGAAGGCACAATACCATATCAACTTCACCGGTAACAGGTTCTTAGTGGCTATGCTTTTTCCTGATTCATGTTCTTTGATCCTCTTTTTCAAATCAGGAGTTGAACCGGAGTAAACATTCCCATTCCTTAGTCGCAATAAGTAAACGTAGTACACTGTCCTCCTTCACTAAGGTTACGGACGACACACTTGCTAAAACTTGGCTGGAAGCGCACACAACGCTTACAGCTGTGAGTGGCCGAGGGCCACACGAAGCTTAAGCGAAGTGTGGCGGAGAGGGGGAGATTCGAACTCCCGCAGGGAATTGCTTCCCTCTAACGATTTAGCAAACCGTCCCCTTCAGCCTCTTGGGTACCTCTCCGTACAATCTTTGAGACCGTCATTAGTGGTCTCAAAGATTGTACGGCATGATGAGAATGCTCCCAAGAGCTGGAGGGGTTTACCCCTGAAGCCCGTAAAAGTCCAGTGGACTTTTACGTTTTCCTTTGAAAATGTTTGCTTCGTAAACAATTATGAACTTGGACCTATCCTTAGTCGAAAATGGCTATAGTGGCAGCCACTTTGCTTAAGGGCAAAGCTTGAAAAGCCACCCCGCAATTCCTCCTCTTAAAAATTGTAAGCAGCCAAGGCTTGGTTTCCAATTTTGTTTTCCTAAATTCATCAAACCAAGCAAAGCTGTTTGATGAATTTTAAGGAGCAGCAGTGGAAAACTAGCTAGCTTTCAGAAACAATCTTCAGTGATTCTGAAAGCGTACAGTTTGGAGCTTGCTGGGACGTGGCGGAAGGGGTGGGATTCGAACCCACGGTGAGTTTCCCCACGCCGGTTTTCAAGACCGGTACCTTCAACCGCTCGGTCACCCTTCCACGACACCGGCATTATACACCAGACATAAGAGGTGACTCTTAGCTTTTTTGCGCGATGACGATGGCCGAAACGGATTTAGCGCCAGATTCTTTTAACGCCTTGGCGCAAGCCGTTAGGGTCGCGCCGGTCGTAACTACGTCATCAACCAGCAATATCTGCCGGTCCTTTATATACTCCGAGCGGACGGCGCGGAAAGCTTGCTCCAACTGAACCAACCGGCTAGCCCGTTTCGTACCGACCTGTTTTAACTGGTCACTTCGCCTTAATAGCGGCACGTACCGGTAACCGGTTATAAGCGCCAAGTTCTTGGCTAGCCGACCAGCATGATCATAGCCTCGTTGTCTAACGTGCGAAGTCGTCGTGGCTACTGAAGTTAGCAGCGGAGCTTGCTTAAAGTATGGTAAGCGCCCCTTCATTAACCAAGCCAGCGGACGGGCCAAACCTCGCTTGTGCTCAAACTTATGCCGCTTGATGGCTGACTTTATAGCTCCCTCGTATTCGCTCACAACCCAGACTTTGCTCAACGGAGCGTAGCGGCGACAATTTGAACACGTTTTTGAATCAGGCGACAGCCTTTGACACCTAAAGCAACGATCTGGCAATTTAACAACAGATGAATCCGCGCAAATATCGCATAGTGATGACCCTTCAACATTGCAGATTATGCAAGTCTCAGGCGCGATGACGCCAATAAATGATTCAAGCAATGACATTTATATCTCCATGAACACTTTTTACAACACAATTTGTTGCAACTGGTCTAGTGTATTAGCTATAATGGTCAGAAGTAAAGCATGAAGCAGGTTTCCCGGGAGGTATTATGGCCAGAGGCCAACAACAAGATGATGATTTATTAGGAATTGAGGACGAACTGGCCTCAGCTTTTTTAGATGAGGACACGCCAGCCGACAAGAGCGCTGACGACACCTCGTCCGATTGGTCCGAAGATTCCCAGGATACAGTGCCCGGCCAACTGGCGCTCGATGTGTTTGAGACTACCGACCGGCTGGTGGTTAAGGCTCGCGTAGCTGGTGTTAACAAAGAGGATCTGGACGTTAGTATTTCTGACAATACGCTGACGATTCGCGGCACCTTAAGTTCCGGCGACGAAACCGACGCTCAGAACTTTCATCTGCAGGAATGCTATTGGGGCGAGTTTTCCCGGACTATTACTCTGCCGGTAGCGGTCAAGGAAGAAGAAATTGACGCGGTCTTAAAAGACGGTGTGTTGACTATCGGCTTTACTAAACTCAAGCAAGATACAGTTAAGAAAATCGAGATTAAGTAGTTTAGGCTTAAGAAATATAAAAACGACCGGATTACCCGGTCGCTTTTATATTTATTTTTTACTTAAGCTCAGCCTTGTAGCTGGTTAAACACAAATTCAACGGCGACGAACGCCAGAAAAGCTACTACCACGCCAACGATCGAGTAAAGGACCGTGTTTTTAGCGTTAGCTACGGCTTGCTGATCTCCGGCCGAGACCACGTAGCGAATGCCGCCGACGATCAGCATGACAACAGCAGCCACACCGACGACAAATAGCAAAACATTAATCACGTTTTGAATGATATCTTCCAGTTCACCTTCGTTCTGACCTGGATCGGCCGCATCAATGCCAGTATCTATCTGGGCAAACACCCGCGTTCCGCCCAAAAAAGAGGCGGCGGTAGCCAGCGTCGTGGCGGCTGTTACTGTCTTCTTATTTAGAAACTTTTGATTCACCGTTAATTCTCCTTTTCATACCCTGACGGAATTGTAGCACGCTTAAGTTTAGCCTGTCACGTTAATCCACTTAATTTGGCGCCACCGCCGTTCGACCCGGTCGTACCGCCAACCTCGTCAAAAACAAACCTAACTATAACTATGGCAAGTACCGCCACGACTACCCCGACGACGGCGTAAACCATGGTGTTTCTGGCACTGGCTACCGCCTGCGGGTCACCGCCTGACAACACAAGCCTGATGGCTCCGATAATGAACGTAACTACCGCGGCGATTCCAACGATATAAAACAGAATGTTGACCACTGATCTGATGGTGTTTCTGACGTCTCGTTCTCCGCCTTGACAATCAGCCCCGGTGGCTTCGATTCCTTGGCAGGCCACGTCTGACGGATCGGATTGCTGGGCGTAGGCAGGAACCTGCATCGTAAAGACCATAACCAAGCCCAGTAGAATTATTAATACTGGAAATATCTTGATGTAGTTCAGGCTGCGTCGCACTGTCAAATCCTTCCTAATACAAAGGTTACAATAAGACGCCCGGCAATAGCTACACCTAAACCGATTAGCGCGTAGATAATTGTATCCCTAGCCCCCTGGGCCGATTGTGACTGGCCCCCGGAGGTGACAAACCTGAATGCACCAATAATAACCATGATGACGGAGGCCACGCCGACCGCGAAACTTAATTGATCAACCAACTGGGTTATCACGCCATCCCCGCCAAAAAACGGGTTGGCCTCGCCAGCGGCCCGGTTGGCCACGCCTTGGACAATGGAAGTTATCGCCAAGGCTGTAACCGAGATACCCAAGCCCACCAGCGCATAAATTAGGGTTCGTCTGGCGTTGGCTATCTGCTGCGGATCACCCGCTGAGATCGTAAATCTGATGGCGCTAATAATGACGTATACCAGCGCTAATGCCGCGGCCAGCTGGAACATAAAATTGATAGCTGTTCGGAGGCTGGCCTCATTGGCCTCGACTTTAGGAATATCCACCCCGCCCAATTGGGCGAACAACCACTTCACCCCTGAACCCCAAACTGGCTGAAGATATAGCTGACAATTCCCTTAGCCACTACCGCTACCACTAGTCCGGCGGCGGCGTAAATCAGCGTCTGCCGGGCCTGGGCTACCCGATCGGGCGCCCCTTGACTGGTAATAAAGGCGATGCCGCCGTAAATCATCCAAAAAACCGTCAAGACCCCGGCCACGAATATAAGTATCTCGATTATGGCCGCCCCGATGAGCAGAATGTCGTTAAGTTCATTGATTTGCGGCGCACTGTTGGTGCATTCTAAATACTGGTACCAGGTCGGCAGACCTAGAGAAAAACCAGCTCCCGGTCGGCAAGCCGCGGCGAACAAAATCAATAAATCCATACTAGAATATTCCTCCTGGCACAGCCCACTGCAGGATAGCGTACATAAAAATGTATAAAACTAGAGCGATTAACGCGTTTCTGATGCGGGATTTGGCCGAGCTAATCTGTTGGGGATTGCCAGCCGAAGTAATGTATTGAATTCCGCCTACAACTAATAAGCCGGTAACTGCAATAGCCACACCCAGCCCCAGGAAGTTAACAATATCCGCTAGACGCTTAAATATAGGATTACTTTCTAACGTATCGACTTCGCCGCCGATATTGTTTACGCAGTCAATGTAATCTTGGTTATTCTCTGAACCGGTCTGATCAGCACAGTGTTGTATCGTATGGTCGGCGTAAACTTCTTGGGCAGTCGTTAACAACAGAGCAATAGAGAACATTAGCACACCAATAATCAAATGGGGCCAAAGGTATGAATACTTTTTCAAACTGAGTAACATCAGAGATGATTGTACCAAACAACCTAAGCTTCGGTCAGCAATTGAATAAATCAGGTATTTCTGTTACAATAAGTTTAGCGAGCGAAGTATGGCAAGAACAATTCAACGATCAACGGACCAGTTGCCGAGGGTCACACCCGATAGACCCTCAGGCCGACCGCATAGATTTGGTGTGAAGCTAGGCGGGCTTATTTTGGCGGCCAGTAGTTTAGTTGGGGTCGGATATGCTATAGGCCAGGGCGGAGATAGCCCGGAAAGTGAACCGCCGCCGACAACAGCTGGGCCTTTGTCTAATCCAGAAGCGCCTGAAGACATACTTGCCGGAATCACAATTACAACACCTGCGGTTGAATCAGCCACTACGCCTCCCGTGGCTTCCGAGACAACCGTCGGGCAGGAGGTTGGCTTAGATTATGAACTAACCCCGGCGATTATCTCGCAGATGCTCTCAAACGAGGCACTTCTAATTTATCCTGAGGATTTGAATCCGGTCTTTGAGGAAATCATTGAAAAGCAGGCCATCGTGTCACCCTATGACGTCGCGATTAAGACAGAGGATTATCCCAACCCCGGCGACGATATTGATTTATTCTTAAGACGCGTCTCATTGAGTATGTCTCTTGCTTATACGCATTCTGCCGGCGATTTGGCCTTCTGGCATGTGCTGGTGGACGAGCCGCACGGACGGATTGACCCAAAATTAAAAGGTATGGTTGACTTCTCGCTGGCCGCCGAACGCTACCGAAACCCGACCGGTGAATTTGAAGTCCACAAGGGCTACGTTCACTTCCGGCGGTTATTGGGTGGTGATAATACCGGCTGGTCAATGCAATCAGGTGACCTAATCCTAATAGACGGTTTGCGGGTAGATGGTTTTGACGGCGAAAAGATTGATGGTGAATGGCAATTGTTGGAAAGGGAAACTACGGTTGAATCCGGGCAAATACGTCTAAGAAAAGCCCTGATAGATGCAATCAGAGACGACGGGTCGCAGGAACAAATCGAAGTTTGGCGGCTGGTTCTGTCAGATTAAACCCCTTAAGCTTAACTAGAACTTCTTAGCGTCATTGGGTTACAATGTTGGCATTGTGAAGCTTAGAAACAAAAGTATTGTTCTACTATTTTTGTTGTCGTTCGTTGGGGTCTTGTTTTTCCAGATTATCCCAACCGTGACTCCAGTCTACGCCGACCACCACATTGATGAATATTGTGAAGCCAGAGGCTCTCCGGCGGATCAGGAAGGATGCCGTCGGGACAACAGTGGGCTTACGGTTGAAGAAGCCTGTGAAATTTTTACAAATCAGAGTAGCGGGCAAGAGTTCAGCGACTGTGTTGCCACCTATGATCACGACGATACAACAAACCCCGGAGATCCGCCTGAAGACGATGCTCCGGTTGAGGCCGAGCAAACCTGCCGGAGCGAGAACGCTGGTCTAGGCTATATAATCTGCAGTGTTCTGGAGTGGATGGGTGATGTCGTCAAAAGCATAGTCAACTTTGTACTTGGCAAGCAAGGTGATGAATATGCGAACTTGCGGGTAGACGAAGTCGGTTTTGCTGATTCCGGCAATGATGACAGCACCGCTTATCGAACCTGGACAGCTTTTCGGCTGATTGCCAATTCATTTTTTGCATTGACCTTTCTCTACGCTATTTACCTAGTAGCGTTTTCTAGCGGTAACAATGCTTTTACCATCAGATCCTTGTTGCCAAGACTGGGATTGGCCGCGATATTAGTCCAGCTTTCATTCTTCTTATCCGTTTACTTTCTAGACTTTGTTAACGTTCTAGGTGCCGGTGTGGAGGGTATATTCAATTGGGTATTTAGGGGCGAGAATTTTGAAATAGCGTCAGTCTTAGTCCAAAGCGGGGATGGCGCCAGGCCTTTCTGGGAAGATGCCACTGTCGGCGGTTTTCTGGTACTGGGCGTGCCTTTAGCAGCCGGAGCGGGATTGTTTACCATGCTTGCTTCTTTAGTAGGCGTCGGTGTAATCCTTATGGTCGTATTCTTTATATTAATCATACGGAAAGTCATATTGATTATGCTAATCGTACTCTCTCCGCTGGCAGCCATAGCCTGGGTCCATCGAGAAACCGATGGGCTCGCCAAAGCTTGGTGGCAATTGTTTTCCAAGGCCGCTTTGATGTACCCGATAATAATACTTCTTCTTAAAAGTGGTGAAGTTCTAGCTCGCACTCTAAGCGAGGTTAGCACGGACGATAGTGCTGTGTCGGAAGGTACTTTTGACATAGTTGTTTATTTGGCTTATTTTGCACCGTATTTCTTAATTCCTTATACTTTCCGTCTAGCGGGGGGTGCTATCGGCCAGCTGGCCGGGGTAGCCGACCGAATGAGAGGAGGGCTGACTGGTGGATTGAAAGAGCGAGCCAAGGCTTCAGATGAAGCCAGAAAAGCATTCAGCAACAGAGGAAGGCTTCGTAAACTGGCCAATACCCCTGAGGGCGGCGTAAAAAATACGTTGAAAAGAGGATATCTAAGATCAAGAACAAATGTTTGGGGAGCCACCAAGTATGGACGTGCACTTGAAAGCGCCAAACTGTCTGGTGCCGCTAAAGAAGGCAAGGAGTTAGCTGACCAAGCAGTAGCGGAAGCGCTACCGACGGTTAGTTCTGACTTGCAAAAGCAAGTGTTAACAGCTTCTACTTATGGAAGTACGGAAAGCTGGAAACAAGCTGCTAATTCAAGATTAGCTTATGCATCATCTATAGGTGATCGCGAGGGCATAAAGAGTGCTCAAGGTGAGCTTGGGGATATTAAAAAAGTACAAGGTGATAGTCAAGCAACGGCCGCAATTAGAAGAATCGCAAGTAGCGGGGCCTTCGCTAGAATCTCTGCCTCAGAGCAGCTAGTTAGTACTTTTAGGGAAATCGGTGCGTTTGAAGACTATGCCGACCACATAAAATCAGCTGGTAGTTCCGCAGAACAGAGCGACCTGAATAGGATGGTTACACTCAACGCACCGGTTCTTGCCACTATCGGACCACAAGTATTGAAGGGCACGCTCGCCTCAATGTCAGCTATACCAGAGCAGTTGACCCAATATAAACCTGAATCTGTCCGAAATATAACCACTAAGGCTATCTATCAAGAAGCTCCTAATAAAGCAGCGTCTGGAATGCAAAAAATGGCGGCAACATATGTGGAAGCTCTCTCTAATCCGCAAGCACGAAGTAAAATGACCATCGATACAGCAGATGCGTTCTACAATCAAGTTAACAGATACATCAGCGAGTATTATGACGTGACAACTAATACGGTTAATGTTCCTGCTTCAATATCCGACCCGGCACAAAGAGCTGATTTTGAGGAAAATATAAGAGAGACTATTAACATATCTAGAGATTTTGACACCTACTATGACAATCTGACAAAAAGATATCTTGATGGTACACGCCCTCCGCCGCCACCCGCTGGTGGCGCTGCTCCACCACCTCCTCCGCCGCCACCCGCTGGTGGCGGTCCTACGATTTTCACACCTGGCTCACCCGGTTATACCCCGCCCGGTCCGGGCGATTTGCCGCCCCCACCAGGTTCTCCGCCATCATCACCGTAAGCTTGCCGGCCAGACTTGATACTTCAATCTTTATCCTTAATACTTAAGCTAATATGGCAACCTATAAAATCCCCCAGGACGTCGAGGCTGAAGACAAGCTGCTTGGCCCATTTACCCTCAGACAGTTCATTTACATAATTATTGTTTTTATATCCGGTTGGCTCAGTTTTCTTTTGGCGCGCAATTCTATCACGTTGGTGTTCTTGCCGTTAACTATCACACCCGCCCTGTTCTTTGGACTATTAGTTGTCTTGGGCGTTAAAAATTCGGCCCAGCCAGCTGAGAGCTACTTGGCCTCGTTGGTTAGATTTTACTTTAAGCCCCATAAGCGCATTTGGAATCAGGAAGGCGTTATGGAAAACGTTCGGATTACTGCTCCAAAATCAGTCGAACTGCATCAGTCCGACAATCTTAGTACCGGCGAAGTTAGAAGCCGGCTTAAGCAGCTAGCCACTACCATGGATTCGCGTGGATGGTCCAGCAAGGATCCGCGGTTCCAAACTAATATCGTAATACCGACCCAGTCTGTTATCGAAGGCGATCGACTTATCTCGCTTAGCCAGCTGCCGGGCCAATTAGCCCCCCTCGAGATCCACCCCCAAGACGACGTTATGGACGAATCCGCCAGCCCAATTGCGGCTCATTTTGACAAGATGATCAAGGACCAGCAAAAACACGTGATTGACGATGCTGTCGCACACATGAACGACCCGAGTTTTAACCCCTATCCTCAAATGACGCAGCGCGTCATCCAGCCAGTAGACGACGATAGTATCCAGGGATCGGTATCTAGGAATAAGGCTGGGAATAAAAAAACCAGACCAAAAAAAACCGAAGCTAACCATATTCCCAAATACCAGTTCCAAGATTCCAGCGCGGCTGCGTCGGCGCCTGATCCGGCCATTACCAATCTGGTCAACAACGCCAGCGATCTCAGTGTTCAGACCCTGGCCACCGAAGCGCAGCGGCTGAAGTCGCTCGAATCTGGAGATGAAATTTCTCTGCATTAGCAGAGAAAAACTATCAATTATCAACTTGCAACTGGCAAGCATACGAATAGGTATAGAGAGGTTATAATGTTTGTTGTATGCATCGGAGTCAACAAACAAAAGTGGCTACTAAGCCATTCGATCTAGAGGATCGAACGTTGCTTTTTGCTCGCTTATGTCGTGATTTTTGCGGTAAACTACCCCGATCTGTTTCCAATCACGAATATATAAAACAACTCATACGCTCTTCGGCTTCAGTTGGCGCTAACTATATAGAGCACAGAGAATCGCTTGGTTCCAAAGATCGGCTAATGAGACTTAGAATTTCCCGCAAAGAAACTAAGGAATCCATTTACTGGCTCAAGTTGGTTGACACCCCAGATAATGCTATGCTTGAACGTAGACAAGAGCTGCTAGTCGAGGGGTATGAGTTACTCAAAATTCTGAGCAGCATTTTGGAGAAATCAAAATGAAGGAATTGTCAGTTGTTGGTTATCAGTTGTTGGTTATGGCCTATTTAATTGGTGGGCGAGATGCAGCCGGATAATCAAGTTCAACCCAATCAAGGTCAGGTGGGCCCCCAACCAACCAATGTTCCACCCACCCCAGGGGCCCCGGTTCAAGGCACACCGCCGGCCGGGATGGTAGCGGCCAAGAGCACCAACCCCAACAGCACACAAAATACCCTCCACATTGCCGAGATAAGGGACGGGATTGTCATCATGCGTGACGGTTCGTACCGTTCGGTGGTAATGGCCCAATCAATCAACTTTGATCTTATGAGCCCGCAAGAACGAGAGGCGGTCGAGTATGGCTACCAAGGATTTTTAAACTCACTGTATTTTCCCATTCAAATTTTTATCCGATCAAAAAAGATTGATATGCGTCCTTATTTGGAAAAATTAGTCCAGTTGCGCTCCGAGCAGGAAAATATGCTACTCGGGCTGCTAATGGAAGACTATGTCGCTTATATTGACGCTTTGGTGCAACAAACCAATATTATGGATAAGCAATTTTATGTGGTGGTACCTTACTTTCCAACTATCGATATCAGCAAGCCGGTCGAGGCCGGCAAGAAGGTATTTAGCGGATTCTTTGAACTGTTTAAAATTAACAAGTCGGCCGGCAATGAGGTTATAACGATTAACGAGGGCGAGCTTGGTAAGGCCAAACAAGAACTCAAAAATCGTGTCCAGAGCGTTGTCGGCGGGCTGAACCAAATGAGCGTCCAGGCTATCCCGCTGGACACACAGGAGTTGATCGAGCTGTATTATGATGTTTATAACCCCGACACAGCCACTAGGCAAAATCTAAGAAACGTAAGTGATTTGGAAGCCCCCATCGTTGAGAAAGGCGAGTCGCCGGCACAGCCAGAGCAGTATACGGGAAGTAGTATTTAGGAATATGGAAATGGAAAGTCCAACAATTAGCAAGATCAAGAAGTTCACCGACCTGCGAGCCTGGCAAGCAGGCCATCAATTGTTACTAGATATTTACAAAGTAACATCCAGCTTTCCGAGGTCAGAAGATTACGGCCTGACAAGTCAATTGAGACGCGCCATCGTATCAGTTACATCGAATGTCGCCGAGGGTTTTTCGCGCAATACACGTGGAGATAAGGTTCAGTTTTACACTATAGCTATTAGTTCATTGACCGAAGTTGAGAACCAGTTAGTCATCGCGAGAGATGTAGGATACATTAACACTTCGGATTTTACAAAGTTAGTTAAACAAGTTGAAGATACCCAAAAGTTGATATCCGGTTTAATTAAAACAGCCAGAAGCTGGGGCGATAAAAAATGACTTCTTTCCTTATTCCCAAATACTATTTCCTAAATACTGTTGAGGTTGTCTAGTGGCCCTTTTTGGTAATAAACAACCTCAACATGATCCGATTGATTTGGCCGCATATCAGCGTGCCCGAGAGCAAACTGAGGTCGAACAAGAGTTTAGAAAAGGCGTTACGGCTCTTAGAGACTTCATCGCGCCGAGTTCAATCGAGCTCGAATCCGGCCATTTTAGAATCGGTACGCGCTACGCCCGAACATTCTACGTCTATGGTTACCCCCGGCAAATTTACACCGGCTGGCTGTCACCGATTATCAATGTCGATGAAGAAATAGATATTTCCATGTTTGTCTACCCGGTGGAAAGCCAAGTCGTGCTCCAAAACCTCAAGAAAAAGGTCGGGCAGCTGGAAGCCGGTATCCAGATTAACGCCGAAAAGGGCCGGGTTAGAGATGTCGGTCTGCAGGCCGCTATTCAGGATGCCGAAGAGCTAAGGGACAAGTTGCAAATTGGCGAGGAACGTTTCTTTAGGTTCGGTTTTTACTTTACGATTTATGCCGGCAGCCTAGAGGAGCTTGATTTTGTCGAACACAAGATTGAAACCATCCTGGGCCAGCAGTTGGTTTATTCCAAACCGGCCACAGTCCAAATGGAGCAAGGTTTTAATTCCACTATCCCTCAGGCCTTGGATCAATTGCAAATTCGTCGCAATATGTCGACCGGCGCGCTGTCTACCAGCTTTCCTTTTACCTCGGCCGACTTAACGGACGAGGACGGTATTCTTTATGGTGTCAATATGCACAATTCCGGCTTGGTCATATTTGACCGTTTTCGGCTGGAAAACGCCAACTTGGTGGTTTTTGCCAAATCGGGTGCCGGTAAATCGTTTGCGGTCAAGCTGGAGGCTCTGCGCTCCATGATGTTTGGCACCGAGGTTATTATTATCGATCCGGAAAACGAGTATCAACGGATGTCGGACGCCGTCGGCGGCTCTTACGTCCGGCTGAGTCTTAGCTCACCCACCCGGATTAACCCATTCGATCTGCCCCAAGTAGTTGAAAAGGAAGACGCCGACAACGCGCTTCGCGCCAATTTGATCAGTTTGCACGGCTTGCTCAGATTGATGATGGGCGGCGCCCAAGCTCAAGCGGCCGCGGCCGCCAGCGGCGGCGTGGCCATGCCGGCGCTCAGTCCGGTCGAGGAAGCCGATCTAGACCAAGCCTTAATCGAAACGTACGCTAAAGCCGGTATCACCAATGACCCGTTGACCCACCGCACTCCGCCGCCGACGATCAACGACTTGTATGAAACCCTGCTGCACATGGGCGGCACCGGCCCGCAACTAGCCCAACGCCTGAGAAAATACACCAGCGGTACGTTTGCCGGTGTCTTTTCGCAGCAAAGCAACGTTGACATCAACAACAGCTTAGTAGTGTTTAATATCCGCGATCTGGAGGACGAGCTCAGACCGGTAGCCATGTATATCGTGCTTAATTACATTTGGAACAAAACCAAGACCGACCGCCAAAAACGCATGCTGGTGGTTGACGAGGCCTGGCAGCTGATGAAATATGAGGATTCGGCCAATTTCTTATTCTCCTTAGCCAAACGGGCCAGAAAATATAATTTGGGGTTAACCGCTATTAGCCAAGACGTCGAAGACTTCATGAGCTCCAAGATGGGCCGGGCGGTGGTGGCCAACAGCTCGATGCAAATCCTGCTCAAACAATCGACTTCAGCCGTCGACGTTCTGGCCGATACCTTCAAACTGACCAGCGAAGAAAAGAAGCGCCTGGCGCAGTTTCCGGTCGGACAGGGGCTACTGTTTGCCGGTCAAAATCATGTCCATATCCAGGTTATCGCCAGCGCCACCGAGACCTCGCTTATCTCAACCGACCCGAAGCAATTAAAAGCTATTGAGCAACTGTCGCAAATAAATGAGCCTGAAACGGCAGTAACACAGCCGAATCAAACCGACCAGCCGCAAGTGATGGAGATTTAATAAATGGCAACCAAGACTGATCAGCCGCCCGACACCGACCCCAACCCCATCCAGGACGACTACGACCAGAAGTTCAATGACAAGACCGCGCCGGAAAATTATGCCAACACGGCGAAGGAACCGGATCTGCAAAATAAAGAAGACGCCGCGGCAGACCAGACTACCAGCGGCAAAACTGCATCGTCCGGCCTAGCCGGGTTAGAACAAGGTTTCTACAGCCAGTCCCCCCAGCCAAAGGCCAAAAAGCGCTTGAGCCTTCGGAAGAGTTGGAAGCGCTATGCCCTGATAAGCTCTGTGGTCGGACTGGTAGTCGGGGGATTTGGACTCATTATTACCTCGCTGTTGCCGCTGAAATTTAGCTTTATTTTTGAGAACCTTGACGACGTAACCAACGTGAACATGAACTCGATTTTTGACCGTCGGTCGGACAAATATAAAATCGCTTACTTGCGAGCTCGTTTGATGGAGTTTGATAAACCAGGTACAAGTGAATGGTTCCGGGCAAGGAGCGTTGATACCGACCGGCCCCTGACTGATTGGTACCGGACTCTTAGGACTAGCGACTTCGAGGCCAGAGTGTTCAATGATCACGGCACTTTTTTTGAAACGCGGGCGGGGCCCGACGGCCGGCCTCAACTAGCCCGGATTACCGTCGGCGATGATTTTGGCGAAATCACGGCAAGAGAGTTCCGAGCGGGAGAGATTACCGCCAATAACATTGAGGGTTTTACAGACGAATTGTTTGACAGCGACAAAGCCGCCCGTCGAGCAATTAAGGAAACTGTCAACGACAATACCCGGTGGTTTCAGGTTATTAAACGCCACAATGTCAGGCGCAATCTCCAAAATATGAACGGTGTCAGACGTTGGCGATTCTTTGAGGGAACCCGGGAGAAACTGGAAGTTCATCGACGCAATTTCCGGATAAAACTCTGGGAAGGTATCAAGACTAGCTTGCGCAGCGGTCTGTTTATTGGCTGCTTATTCAGCAACTCAAGGTGCTCTAATTCGTCCGACCCCGTTAACCCTAAGAATGACAGCCTCAACCTCAACCTTGACGGATCAGTTGTGGGTGAAGACTTCGGCGATCAGGCCTGCAGCGATACTCGGACCACCAACTGTGTGCCAGGTGGTGACTCGGACAACCGCCCCTTACAAAAAGAAATCCAGGAAGAAATCGATAATGCTGCCAAAAATGCTGGCACTAGTCCTGATACACCAAGCAGCCCGCGTAAAGTTCTTGTAGCCAAAATAGCTTCTAAACTACTCGGTGTAATCAATCTAGCTGACACGCTCGATGTCTTGGTGTCAATACATAACAATTTCTTAAAAGGTACTTTTAGCAAGATGATAACTGTCGCTCGGGCCGCCCAATACACCGCTGTTTATACTCAGTTTAAAATCATGTCGGATCAAATTATATCCGGTGAGGACGTCAGCGGCGAGGAACTGACGGCCGCCTATGAATCCTTGGAGGGTTTTGAGGCCAGTGAGGCTCATCAAGTCCTGATAGAAAAAAGGCCGATTGACCAAGCCAAAAAAGCCGATTGGTGCGAGCTCGATCAAGCCAGAATAGAAGCCGAGGAAAAAATCAAGAACAAGCCAACCTACCAGTACTTTTGCGACGATCAAAAGGCCGATGCCACAAAGTATGCAAAAACCATCGAGGCCACCTACAACAACAGTGTTGGCATATTAATACAACCTATTGCGTCAACGTATGGCTTCATAATAAGTATTCCCATTTTTGGAGACTTAGTAGAAGCAGTGATAGACCTTTTTAATACTATCGCCGGCGGTGTGATTAACTTTGTCTTAAGTCTTATACCTGGCGCCCAAGCTGGCATAGAGTGGGCAGTTGGCTGGATAACGGAACGCGTACTAGCGTTCTTTGGCGGTTCGCCGATAGTTGACGGTACTCAACAGGGCGGCGAATTAACAAACATCCTGGCGGCTGGCTCGATCATCACGGCGGAAAACACTCTCCGCTTTGCCGGTGCAAGGGCCGCTACCGAAGAAGATCGGGCATACGTTGAGCAGTTGGCCACTCGGTTTGATCAAGAACGTCAAGACTCCTCCGATCTAACGGGACGGATTTTTGCCCTGGATAACCCGCGCTCACTAATCGCCAGGCTTATCGCCATTTCTCCAACTTCTTATCAAAGCACGCTAAGTGGAATCGCTTCACTGCTTAGCCCGGCTAAGCTAATAGCCTCCGCCTACGGCAATGTCGCCGCCTCTGTTTGGCGGCCGGTTTATGCCCAGTCGGTCGAAACGCCGACCGAATTTGCCGGTACAACCCAATATGCCTTTCCTGAAAGCGTTTTGGAAATGGATCCGGCCGACGTTACTCCGCAAAATTGTTCCAACGTCCACCAGGTATTAAGAGCCGCTGGTGCCTCTGTTGCCGAAGCAGGTCAACTTGTTCCGTTAAGCTGGGAGCTGCTGACGGATCAAGACGCTTTTTGGAATGCCACCCACAGCGCGCTAGAAAAGCTGCTTACGACCGAAACCGAATTAAAGGAGTACGACGACTACGCGCAGTCAATCTATAACCTCTGTTTGCTCGACGCTCAGGTAATGAATTCTATGGCCTCGCTCTTCACCGATGCCGATGATGGGGGACTTTAACTTTGATCGGCCGCTTATATCGATACCTGTCCATCATTATGATCATTTGGTTTAGTTTTTTTATACCGACCAACGTGATAGCGATCAACGACAATGACAGAGAGGCGATATTAAGAAATCATGTATTTTATGACGCCGATGATGAGATTTGCGGCGTCGACGGTATTGTAGCTGGCGGTAATAATCTAGAAGTTGTCTGGAATTATTTCATAACTCACGGTTTCTCCCAAGAGCAAGCTGCAGGTATTATTGGCAACCTACTCGTTGAATCGGCTGGTACTTTAGACCCGCGTATCAGGCAAGGCGGCGATTTTGTTGAAGATCCTAACGATCCGTCCGGCCAAAAGGGTAGGGGTATTGCCCAGTGGACCTTTAGTGAACGGTGGCAAACTCTGCTTCGTTATGCCGAGGCCCTGAATAAGGACCCTCTGACATTAGATTTACAGCTGGATTTTATTATGTTTGAGATGACAGGTCAGCCACCTGCACCAGGAGTAACAGGTGGTTCACGAGCAAATGCTTTTGAGATGCTTACAGCCACGCAAACCGTGGAAGATGCGGCTGTTGCGTTTGCTCGTTACTATGAAGCTAACCAACTCTCAATTGACTACGCGGAGGGTAAGATTAGTTACGAACAAGCCTTCCGCTATCGCATAAGCCCAGCTGAAGATGTGTATGAGGATCTGGCAGGGACTAGCGGCAGCACCGGTGTAACTTGCGGTGGGGGTGATCTCGATCTTGAAATAATTAAAGGAGATACAACAGAGGTACCATGCCAGGGGCAGATACTTGGAGAGCAGCTCGTTGATGGTTATGATGATGGGTCCAGATACAGGATTAGGATATGCCAAATTGCACTGCCCGACGGCAGTGCCGGCCCTTGGGTGAATTCGCAAATTTCCGGAGTTTATTATCAGATGGCCCAGTCAGCGTCGGCTAGTGGAATTTCATTGCGTGGTGGGGGTTTCAGGACCATGCAGGGCCAGATAGATGCGCGCATAAGAAACGGCTGCCCGGATATTTATAATGCACCGGCCAGTTCTTGCCGAATACCCACCGCACGACCGGGTTATTCTAACCACCAAATGGGTTTTGCGGTCGATATGAGCAGTATCCCAGTCTCTTGCCCGCATGAGATAATAATTGACGGACGAAGCTTTTGTCAGGCACCGGGCAACGCAACGTGGGAATGGCTAACGGCCAACGCTGGCCGGTACGGCTTATATCAACTAAGAACCGAGATCTGGCACTGGTCAATTGATGGAACCTAACAATAACCAACTACTAGAATTGATTTTGCGCAATCGCGCTTTGGCCTTTGCTCTTGCTATCATTGTGGTAGTCATCCCGCTAATAATCCTCATAATCTCTTCCAGTACACGCGAGGAGCCTTTCCAGCTCATTTCGGTGAGCCCTCAAGCTGAAGTTTCAACTAATCAGTTCGCTACAACTTTTACTTTTGAGTTTAATCGCGAAATGCCGTTGGTCCAAAGCGATGTGTTCAGCGTTGTTGTTGACCAAAATGTGAAATATATTTACGGTATTTTAGAAAACAAATTGACTATCAACTTGAGTAACTTGCTGCTCAATGATGAGCAGACTTATACGATAACGATTAGCAATCTGACCAGCAGATCGGATGAGCTGATTAATGAATTGACTAAAGAATTTACCGTCAACCTATTACCAGCTACCAGTGATTTCCTGTCAGATTTACCATATTCCGGAAACGGCTTTAGTATTATCAAAATATCTGATAGTAGTCTACTCGTTAACATTACTAAAAAACCCGAAGGAAAGGTTGAAGCCGCCGCGTTAGCTCTGCTGGAAGAAAATGGTATAGACTCGACTAAGTTTAATATCGACGTCAATCTACCCAGCGAACAAGAGTTTGAAGATGATAGCAACCTAATACGTCACTTTGAATAGTAAGTTATCGGAATCACATTAGCTCTTTTCAAAAAATGTGCTACAACTGCATCAGCGTCAGTTGTAGTTATTATTGTTTGATGTTCCAAGACCTGTTCCGACAACCGCCTACGCCGGGCACCGTCGAGCTCGCTAAAAACATCGTCGAATAATAATATTGGCTTTTGTCCGCTGCGGCTTTCCAGCAGCTGGATTTCAATCAGCTTGCTAACTAGCACCAAGCTCCTAACTTCGCCCCGCGAGGAACTGTCGCTGCTAAGACTGTTACCAAGTTCGATTCTTAAGTCGTCCCGGTGAGGCCCACAGGAAGTAAACCCCAGATGAATATCACGCTGGCCTTGGAGGTGCGAACTAAGTTTAGTTTGGTAGGACTTAGGCGGACTTAGATTACTGTCGTAACTGAATTTAACTGTCTGCTTAGCGCCAGCTATGAGCGAGTATATCTTACCGGCTTTTTGGTTCAGTTTTTGTATAAGCTGCAGGCGCCACTCGACAATCTTGCCCCCTAACTCGCTCAATCGTACGGCCCAAACAAACAGTTCGTCCGGGTCAGGATTAGGGTACTTAAGCAGGTTATTCCGCTGCAGCAACGCTCGTTGGTACTGCGATAGTACCGAGGTCGCTTCTGGCTCTAATTTAGACACCAGATCGTCTAAAAACCGGCGCCTTCGCTCCGGCGATCCGTTAACCAGACGTAAATCGTCGGGAGTAAACAAAACGACTGGTATTTTGTCGTCTAGGGTAAGACGGCGCTTGGTCAGACCATCAAGCACGAATTCTTTTTTGGGCGGTTGGTCTCGTCGCAGCTTGATTACCCGGCTGCCTTTATCGGTTGTCAGCTCAACTCGGGACCACGGCTTTTTGTGCTGGATTAGTTTGTCGGTCGTCCCGCGAAATGACTTGCCCTGGCAGCCGAGATAGATGCTCTCAAGGAGGTTGGTTTTGCCGCTAGCATTGGGGCCAACCACAATGTTTACCCCTGCTTCCAGTTCGAATACTTGCTCCTTATAGGACCGGAAGTTATTAAGCCCAACCCCAGTTATTATCATGGCGCCTAGTATAAGCCCTAGCTCTTAAGCGGCATGATGATATGGGTAGTTTCGTCATTTTCTGCCGGTGTTAATACACACGGGCTGACCTTGCCGCTAAAGCGGAACCTTACCGCCTCGCCTTCGGTCGCGTTGAGTGCTTCAATTAGATATCTTGAGTTAAGTGTCACCTTGCCTTCACCCTCTGTCTTGGCCTTAGCCTTGGATGTATTCTCTCCAACTTGGGACGCCACGGAATTAATACTTATCTCCCCTTGGCTAACTTCCAGCGTAACACTACCAGCGCTCTCCCGGGCGAACAAGCTGGCTACTTTTGCGAGGTTTAGAAATTCAGCTTTTTTAATCGTAAAGCTCGCTTCGCTGTCTGGGCTGATCAACTGTCGGTACTCTGGAAACTGGCCTTCGATTTGCTTGGTTATTAGCGTGCTTTGGTCGTAGTCAAACTGGATTTGGGTATCATCGTAGATAACCATTACCGTACCCTGGCCGTCGCCAATAATTCGCACTACGTCGCCGAGCGCATTTGCCGGAATAATTAACCTGAACTCTCCGCTGGGCTTGCCACTAAGCTGTTTTTGTGCCAATCGATAGCTGTCGGTTGAAACCATATAAATTTTATTCTCGTGGGTGTGAATATAACCGCCGGTCAACACTGGTCGGGTTTCGTCGCTTGAGGCGCTGAAGATGGTTTGCTGGATGGCGTTTTTTAGCTCTTGCGCATCAACGCTGAACTTTTGGCTTTTACCCATGCTTGGTAACTCCGGAAACTCCTCGGCTGGCATCCCGTTTATGGTTGACGTATATTCACCGCTTTTAACATGTAGCTTCTGGTTTTCACCGGCTAACTCTACTAGCTCCTCCGGCAAAGAGTTAATGTAGTCATTAAACAGGCGGGCGGGGACTGTAATCGCTCCGGGTTGGCCGACTTTGCCACCGATTGTTTGCGTTATTGCAATCTCCAAATTAGTAGTCGTTAGGACAGTCTGCTTTGAGTCAACCTTGATTAAAACGTTTGCCAGCACCGGCAGAGCGGCTCGGCTGGTTGCGACTCGGCCTACTAACAACAATGCTTGTGCCAGCTTTTCTTGCTTCAGCGCAACCTTCATACTAATACCTCCTTATTTAATAACTTCGTATAAGTCGTAGTAGACGCTGGGGAAACTGTGTAAATAAGCCGGCGCAACAGTAACGGACTAAGGCCGCCAAACTGTTTAAAACCGATGCAAAACGCGCCCAAAAACAACACCAGCCTGTTGTTAATCGGCGAGCGGAGTTGCGTTTTTATAACAGTGTGGCCTGCCGTTGTGGATAAGAACCCAACTAATCCCAGGCCTGTCCACCTAGAAGGCGCGCCAAACGCACAACTTTTACGCATAAAGCCGCTCCTTAATATTATTAACATGATCGCGAATCAACGGGTCGAAGCGAATAGCTTTTTCAATTTTATCGATCGAGTGAATAGCAGTGGTATGGTCTTTTCGGCCCAACTCATGCGCGATTTTTGGGAAGCTTAGGTGTAACTCGCTTCTAAGCAAATACATTGCCACTTGCCGCGGTACCACGATGTCTTTGTCACGCTTGGGCCCGGTGATTTCCTCAATCGGCAGCTGGAAGTGTTTGGCCGTACGTTCCACTACGCCTTTGGCGGTAATGTGTTTTGGCCGTAGTTTAGTGCTGTTGAGCAGAGCCACCGCGGTATCGGTGTCGGGTTCTAGTCCGCGCATCTCGCAGTAGGCAATAAGCTGATTAAGCGCGCCCTCTAGCTCCCGGACGTTAGTTTGGACGTGGGTCGCCAAATATTCGACGGTGTCTCGTGGCAAATCAAAGCCGTGATGGGATGCCTTGATTTGCAAAATTGCGCAGCGGGTTTCAAAATCCGGCTGCTGGATATCGACCGTCATACCCCATTCAAACCGTGAGCGCAGCCGGTCGGTTAGGGTCGGAACGCTCTTTGGTGGCTTGTCGCTGCTGATGATAATTTGCTTGTTACTTTGGTGCAGCGCGTTAAACGTATGGAAAAACTCTTCTTGGGTTTTTTCTTTACCGGCGATGAACTGCATATCGTCCACTATCAGTACGTCGACTGAGCGGTACCGGTCGGCGAATCCCTTTTTCTTAAACCGGATGCTGTCGAGGAATTCATTAACAAAGGTCTCGGATGTAATATATACCACCGCAGCTTTAGGGTTTTTCTCAAGCAAGGCATTACCGACTGCTTGGATAAGGTGGGTCTTACCCAGTCCGACACCACCATAAACAAACAAAGGGTTGTACTTGACACCAGGGTTTTGGACTATTGCCTGACAAGCCGCATAAGCCAGCTCGTTGTTCGACCCGACGATGAAACTGTCAAACGTATACCGGGTATTCATGCCGCTGGGGGGCTGTCCAGCCGGTCCAGAACTTGCTGGGCTGGATCGCGGACGGATGTCGAGTTGGGCGGTCGGTTGTTGGCGGTTGTTTCCCCCGCCATTCGCACTTGAGTGGATTGTAAATTCAATGGCCTTAAACTCTGGCAACTTGGTTTTTAAACTGTCAACCACCAGGTCCTTAAATTTGGACTCCAACTGTTGTTTAGCAAAGATGTTAGGGACACCGATAGTCAGCTTACCCGCATCGTTTTCTATTAGGGCGGTGTTCTTAAACCACGTGGCAAAACTAGCTCGTGAAACACTGATCTCAATTTCACCCAGCACCGACTGCCATAGGCGTTCGTCCATGGTCTACCTAACACCCCTTGAGTTAAAAGCTACCTAACTACCATAACGAGATTTAGGTTTTTCCACAACCGCAACCGGGATTGTCACAAAAAGCCGCTCCTTCAGATTGATAGTTGTGCACAGTTCGTTGGCCCATCTGGAAAGTTGTGGACACGACAAAACTCTTTGTGGAAAATTAACGTTAATAAACAATTAGTCCGGCTTAGCAGCAAGGCGACCAGCTACTAGAACGGCTGAAGATGCAAACCAGTCGGCCGGGAGGTTTTTACATTTATCTATAATTAGGGTAGGATTGCCAAGTTATGCCCAAAAGGACCCATCAACCCAAGACCAGAAAACGACAGCGTGTGCACGGCTGGCGGGCTAGGATGTTGTCGGGTACCGGCCGAAAAGTTATCAAGTCGCGGCGGCTCAAGCAACGCTCAAAGCTGAGCGCTTGAACAACTATGATCAACCGCCGCCATCGCTTGAGTGACAGGCGTGATCTGGCAGTCGTCTATCGCCGCGGCCGCAGTGTCCGCGCGGGTCCGCTGTCTGTCCGGTTCCTACCAAATGACACTAAGCACAATCGACTGGCGGTAATCGTCAGCAAGAAAACGGCCAAATCCGCTCCGGCCCGCAATCGTATCCGGCGCCGGCTATTTTCTACCATGGCAAAACTCTGGCCTGAACCCACCAATGGCCACGATCTAATCGTTTCGGTCTTCTCGTCTGACCTAGCTAAAGTCGAGCAAGCCGAGCTGGAGCGCTTAGTGGCAGACTCGCTCGCTAAAGCTGGTCTAAAACCCGCCAAAAATGCCGACTGACAGGGGTGTTTAGCGTGTTATGATTATGTGAGCTATGTTTGAAACGCTAATCGTACAACCGATATTTAATCTATTGGCGTTTATTTACGCCATTATTCCTGGCCATGATTTTGGCCTGAGCGTCATTATTTTTACGATTGTAATTCGCCTAGCGCTTTGGCCGTTGCTAAAAAAGCAGCTGCACCAGACCCGCATCATGCGCGGCCTCCAGCCCGACATAAAAAAAATCAAGAGCAAAACCAAGGGTGACAAGCAGCGCGAAGCCCAGCTTTTAATGGAGTTGTATAAAGAGCGAGGTGTCAATCCATTTGGCTCGATCGGCATTTTGTTTGTCCAACTGCCCATACTGATTGGGCTCTTCCAGGGGCTGCGACGGCTGGCGGAGAACAAGGACACCATAATCGATCTGACCTACGGCTGGGTGCAAAACATCGGTTGGCTGAAAGATGTCAAACTGGATATCTCAAACTTCGATGAGCGGCTGTTTAGCTTGGTTGATCTTACTCGCAGCGGCTTCGGCGAGCTCGGTACTTACTGGCCCGTTTTATCACTGGCTGCCCTAGCTGGGCTTCTGCAGTTTTACCAGTCCCGCCAGTTGATGCCCAAATCAGACGATGCCCGCAGCTTGCGGCAGATACTCAAATCTGAAGCTGGCGGCCAGCGAGCCGATCAAGCGGAGATAAATGCCGCTGTCGGCCGTAACGCTCGCTATCTATTCCCGTTGTTGACTTTTATCTTTGCTAGTTCGGTGCCCGGCGCCCTGGCGCTGTATTGGGCCAGCGGCAGTGCCGTGGCTTTAATTCAACAGCGTCGGGTCTTATCGACCGACGTCGAGGAAATGGAACAGCAGGTGGTGGCCAAACCAAAGTCAAAAAGGTCTAAAAAATGATGGGTGATCCAATAACCTACGCCAAACAGTATCTAGAGGACTTACTCACCTTTTTTGGATTGAATGTCGACGTCCAAGCTAGCCATGAGGACGAGGTGATTGAGTTGTCCATACCCTCAACCCACCTCAACGGTTTTTTGATCGGACAACGAGGCGAGACCCTGCGCTCGATCCAGTTCTTGGTGTCTTCGGCGCTCAAGAACCAGGAGTTTGATTTAAATCGGGTTAACGTTGACGTGGCCGATTACAAACGCCACCGTCGTGAACGACTGGCTCGCCAAGCGGAGCAGTGGATCGAGGAAGTTAAGACTAGCGGGCAGGCCATGCCCTTAAGCCCGATGAACGCAGCTGATCGGCGGGTGGTGCATAAAACCGTATCAGATTACGGCGGGGTAGAAAGCGAGTCTGACGGCGAAGGCCGCGACCGTCATGTAGTCATCAAGCCAACCAGTAACGACTCTACCGCGGGACCCGACGCAACGGAAAAATCCGAAGACTGAGCCCTATATCTATAGGGCCGATAGGGTCTTAATGAACTTACGGCCTAGCGGCGTTATATGATGGGTCATAAAGCTTGATTGATATTTTTTAGAGATTAGGCCAGCCTGGCTGAGCTTTCGGGTGTGTTCGCTGGCCGTTCTAAAGTTAATTTTGAGCTCGTCAGCTAAATCGGTAACTGACTGATCGGGGTTTTCAATTAGACTGAGCATAATTCGCAGGCGGTGTCGATTAGCGCCGCCTTTTACAACGACAGTTAGCCAGTCTAGGTTGAGTTTATTCATAGACCACAATCTAACTCATTTAAAACCCATAGACAAGTTCTGCAGAACTTGTCTATGGGTTAATAACACTAGTGTTTAATAAAACGCTTATATTAATAATTATTTACTTGAAAGTTAGTCAAATAACTGATACGTTATGCGTTAATTTAAATATTTTTTTTCGCCATGTCCGGATTACAGCAACTACTCAGAATGTTCGTCTGTTTGCTAGTGACGATCGGCTTTCTAGCCTCGCTATTAAGGGCGCCGGCTCAAACCAAGGCCGACACCGCCACTTCCCCGTCTTGGATTACTGGCTTGTTAGTCCACCATGATGAAGTATTGCCGGCTGGCCAGAGCGCGCCCGCTGCCAGCCCAACCGGCGGCCATTGCCTGGACTATACCTTTAACTTTAAAGTCAAGCCGATCGGCCAAGCCGTCCAGTATAACGAGCAACCCGAGGCCTGCGCCGTAATCACGAACTACGGTATAGCCGCCGGCCGCTACCTTCACGAGAACGGAGAAAAATACGCCGGCCGGATGTCGCGCGGCAACACGGTTTATCTTCCGGTGCCAAACTCTAACAAGTTGCTAGAGATTAAAGGCGGCTTCTTCCCCAAAAAGCACCTGCACGTTTATCGAGATTTTATTAACCAATCACTGGTTCGGACTGAGAACAACTGGTTTATGACCTATGCGCCCTCCGGTTCACAGATTGTCCAAGATCAAGCTGGCAACCTCGTTAATATCGATTCGAACTTCCTCAAAACCTCAACCAACAGTTTATGGGCAATAGCGTTCTCGCCAAACAAAAGCTTAATTAGAGTCAATTTGGATTCGACCGAGCCTTTGCCGTTTGGTCTTTCGACCAAACCACTGACTGGCGCTGTGAGTAATAGTGGCCAATTTGTCGCCGCGCATTACATTAATGAAGCTACGCTGATTTACGATCTGTCTATATGTGGCTCAGTGCCATCGACGATTAATGGACCGGTAGATTGCGACGAAAGAGACATCAGCCAGTATCTGATTGATCAATTCGGACCAAATAATGGTGTTGAGCGGATCAAGTTTCTCGATGACTATCATTTGGAGCTTTACGTAAAACAGACCAACGCCAACAACGAGATCTATTTTAGAAAGGTGCAACTGACTTTAAATGGTCATCAAATAATCGATAACAGCTCAACTTATATCGCTATGGGCGATTCATTTGCCTCGGGCGAAGGAGACTTAGACGACAGTTGGTACGAACTAGGCACCGATGAGCCGGAGAACAAGTGCCACCTTAGCCGCCGGAGTTACCCGTACCTACTGGACCTAGCCTTAGGTTTTGAAGAATTCCACTCAGTGGCCTGTAGTGGAGCAGAAACTGTACACGTGCTTAATATAAGACAAAATAATGAATTACCACCCGTTAATTCTTTAGGAGAATGGCTACCAGGTGTTGTTCCTCAGCTAGAACTATTAAAATTCTCCCCACAATTTGTAACTATATCAATCGGCGGCAACGACCTAGGCTTTAAAGACAAACTCATTAATTGCCTACTACCAACAACTTGCGATTACGCCGACAACCCAGAAAAACGGGCTAACGTTGCTAAAGAAATCGCCAATTTGTTTAAGACTTTAACCAACGCCTACAAACAATTGGTGGTTAAAACCGACGCCCAAACTAAAATCTACGTAGTTGGCTATCCCCAAATTATTCAGCCCGCGGGTGCTTGTGGACTTAATGTCCACCTAGATTCAGCTGAAAGAGAGTTTGCTTACCAAACCGCTAAATATCTTAATCAAATCATTAAATTCGCCGCTGCAAGAGCAGGTGTTTACTATCTGGACACAGAAAGTGCTTTTGGTGGATTTAACCTATGTAGCGGGGTGGATGATCAAGACATGGTTGTCAACGGTTTATCTATTACCAACACACCGGCTTTTAGACTTAATAACGGCTGGCTGAGTTTTGGCGGCCGGGCCAAGTTTGTTTTACCGGGTTTTAGTGAAAGTTATCACCCCAACCCTAATGGCCACCAGTTACTAAAGCAATCAATTATGGCGCTGACAGACAACAATCCGGCACTATTTAATGTTTGCGTCGAATCGGCCGTCAAAGTTTGCCCACAGGATGCCCAGATCCCATTGCCTAATGAAACTTACTGGGGCCAGTCGACTGTCGATTTTGTTGCCAGCCTCAATAATAATGAAACTGCAGGCTCATTGCCGCCGATTTACCATAAGTTATTAGA